>CACYBV010000144.1 GCA_902772745.1 uncultured Eubacteriales bacterium | reverse complement strand
GGGCGCGCTGCTGCATATGATCCGCTGCCCGAAGCGCGTAACGGGGCTTGCGGTCGGCGGAAGAGAGAAGGATATTCTCTTTGCCGCTGCGATCGACAGCATTTATGCTGTGAGAATCGAAACTGACTAAAGGATTTCTGAAATGAAAATCTGTCTTCTGAACGACTCCTTTCCGCCGGTAATCGACGGGGTGGCAAATGTCGTGCTGAATTACGCAAAATATCTGCCGAAGGATCATGAGGCTTCTGTGACTGTCGGGACACCGGCCTATCCGGATGCGGACTACAGCGGCCATGACTATCCGGTCGTGACTTATCCGAGCCTGAATCTCGGGAACAGGGTCGGCGGTTACCGTGCAGGCATTCCCTTTTCGGAGGAGGCTTTTTCGGCTCTTTCCGGTTTCGCGCCGGATATCATCCATACGCACTGCCCTGCGAGCTCGACGATTCTTGCCCGGCTCCTCCGGGAAAAGTGCGGTGCCCCGATTGTGCTGACTTACCACACAAAATACGAGGTGGAGATTGAGCGGGCTGTGCATATGAAGGCAGCCGTGGCGGAAGGCGTCCGTGCCATGGTTGCGAATGTGGAAGCCTGCGACGATGTCTGGGTCGTCTCCCGCGGCGCCGGCGAAAGCCTCCGGTCCCTTGGTTATCAGGGTGATTATATTGTGATGCCGAACGGTGTGGATTTTGAACGGGGCCGCGTCCCCGAAGCGAAGGTTTCCGCGGTGACCGCAGGATATGACCTTCCGGAAGGCGTGCCGGTATTCCTTTTCGTCGGACGAATCATGTGCTATAAGGGGATTCCCCTGATCCTTGACGCGCTGAAACAGGTTCTGGATGCGGGACAGGATTTCAGGATGGTCTTCATCGGAAAAGGAGCGGATCAGGCCGTGATGGAAGAGAAGGCGGAAACGCTCGGGCTTAGCGGAAAATGCATTTTCGCCGGCCCCGTTTACGAGCGTGATGTGCTGCGCGCATGGAATACCCGCGCAGATCTTTTCCTCTTCCCGTCAACTTACGACACAAACGGCCTTGTCGTGCGGGAAGCCGCGGCCTGCGGGCTCGCAAGCGTCCTGATCCGGGATTCCTGCGCCTCGGAAGGCATTACGGACGGCCGAAACGGCTTTATCATTGATGAGACGCCGGAGGCCATGGCGGGACTTCTTCTGTCCGTCTGCGGGGATCTGCCGCACCTGCATGAGGTCGGCATGACGGCGATGGAGGAGATCTACCTCTCCTGGGCGGATGCGGTTTCGACCGCTTATGAGCGGTATCAGTTTGTCCTTTCCGAGCGGCAGCGGAAGATATATGCGGTACGGCGGCGCGATATGACGGACTATTTCTTTACCGCCGCTTCGACCGGAATGAGCGAACGCATCCGCCTGAAGGCGCTCGGCGACCAGTGGTTCGGATCCTTCCGGGACACGGCGGAGGGCATGATGGAAAACTTCCGGGAAAACGTTGCGGAAAGACGGGAGGAGCTGAAGAAGAAAGTTGACCTGATCAGGTCAGACATCAGGAAGCGCGGCTGAACCGGCCGATAAATGGATAAAGCAAAATGATCCATACCATCAAGTGCCTATGCTTACACTGAATGAATACCTGAAAGACCGGTTCGGATGCAAGGTCTATAAAATCTCTCTGAACGGCGGGTTTACCTGTCCGACAAGAGACGGAACGATTGACACAAGGGGATGCATTTTCTGTTCCGCCGGCGGGTCCGGAGAGTTTGCCGCAGACCGCAGGCTCAGTATTACCGAACAGATTGAGCAGGGGAAGAAACTGGTTGAAAAAAAGAACCGGAACGGGAAGTATATCGCATATTTCCAGGCATATACCGGAACCTATGCGCCGGTTTCGAAGCTTCGGAGCCTTTATGAGGAGGCGGTTTCGCATCCGGACATCGTAGCTTTGTCTGTTGCAACGCGGCCGGACTGCCTCCCGGAAGAGGTGCTTCAGCTGCTCTCGGAACTGAACCGTGTGAAACCGGTCTTCGTGGAACTCGGCCTGCAGACCATCCACGAAAGAAGCGCCGAATACATCCGGAGGGGCTACCCGCTGTCCGTATACGATGAGGCCGTCAGGGAACTCAGGAGACGAAACATTGAAGTCATTACCCATCTCATAATCGGCCTTCCGGGAGAGAGCAGGGAGGACATCTGCGAATCCGTACGCTATGTCTGTGACGGCAGGACGGACGGAATTAAGCTCCAGCTGCTGCATGTCCTTAAGGGAACGGACCTCGAGCGCGAATACAGAGAGGGCCGGATCAGTGTCCTTACCGAGGATGAATATTTTGATATCCTGAAAGCCTGCGTCCGCTGCATTCCCGAGAATGTAATCATTCACCGGCTGACTGGGGACGGAGACAAACGGATCCTTGCAGCGCCGCTGTGGAGTGCGGATAAGAAACATGTAATCAACCGGATTAATCGGGAAATCCGATCATAAACACGGGGACAGGGAAACGGCTGAAAAACCGCCATTTCCCTGTCCCCGTATTTTCAGTTGTATGAATCAGTCTCCTTCGTATTTCTTCTGGAAATTGATGACCGACTCATCCAGTTCCCAGCCGAGCTTTTCATAATGCTCCCGCCGGGTGTTCTTGTCGTTGCAGAGCTCCTGGTGCGCGTATTTCGCGACACCTTTCGCGATCGCACGCGGCACGACAATCACACCGTCTCCGTCCGCGGCGATGACGTCGCCGGGGTTGACGGTGACGCCGCCGATCGCGACCGGGACATTCCACTGATTCGGCACCGGTCATTTTGGGCGGCTCGCCGCAGTACGGGAGGTAGCGCGCGGTCAGCGCGATTCCGACGGCCCGGGTTCTAAAGAGCGGGCGCACCCGCTGTACAGACAGAAAAGAATAAATCCCAGAAGCATGTCGGGTACTGCTGTACAGGCTTCCGGGATTCATTTATCCGTTGTATTTCTCCTGCTGGGCGCGGATCAGTTCCGCATCCGAGAAGTAGTTGATCTTCATCGCATCCTTGACTTCGGCGAGGGTTTTCTGCCCGACGGCGCGTGCCTTATCACATCCGGCCTTCAGGATATCGTAGACCGCCGGGATATCCTTTTCCCACTCGGCGCGGCGCGCACGGATCGGGGCAAGGGTTTCCTGCATGACGTTGTTGAGGAACTTTTTGACCTTGACGTCTCCGAGACCGCCCCTTGTGTAATGCGCCTTCAGCTCGTCGAGATTTGTATAATCCGGCAGGTATTCCGCAAAATGCTCATCCTTCGCGAAAGCATCGAGGTAGGTGAAGACCGTGTTGCCCTCAAGATGTCCGGGATCGGATACTTTGAGGTGCGTCGGATCGGTAAACATCGACATGATCTTCTGACGGACCAGATCCTCGGGATCGGAAAGGTAGATCGCGTTCCCGAGAGACTTGGACATCTTCGCCTT
>CACYBV010000143.1 GCA_902772745.1 uncultured Eubacteriales bacterium | reverse complement strand
GTCACGATCGTCACATTCGGCCCGAAATTGCAGTCGTCCCCGATCGTAACTTCCGCGTCGTCCTGGATCGTCAGGTTGAAGTTCCCGAAGAATCGTTTGCCGATCTTCGTGTGCTTCCCGTAATGGATCGCGATCGGTCCCTGGATAAAGCCGCCTTCGCCGAATTCGCCGAAGATTTCTCTCAGGATCGCGGCGCGCTTCTCGGTTTCGTCCTCGTGCGTCTGATTGTAATCCACATCAAGATTGTGGGTCCGAAGCTTGATGGCCTTCAGCTCCGGATCGCCGGGGCAGAAAAGGACGCCGGCTTTGATTTTATCTTCTTCCCGCATGTCTGTGTGTTTCTCCTGTTTTGTAATATACTGCTTTATACTTCCTCGATCGCCGCTGTCTGCGAATTCACGCCGCGGAAGAATTCCGCCGGAAACTTCTCTTTCCGTTCAAAGGTATAGACGCCGTTCTGCTCCTGCTCGACGTCCGTGAGCTGGGTATAGCAGAAACCCATGATTTTCGGATTTGAGAGCAGGATTTCCGTCAGGGCTTTATAGCGCGCCTGATACTCCTCAGGACTCTCCGGCGCGTTTCCGTAGCCCCAGGCCCGATCGGATTCCGGCTCCCCGGACCAGCGGATCCCGCCGTATTCACTGACGAAAAACGGCTGTCCGGGCTCATAGCTCTGGCGGTCCATGCACTGCTCGACGATCCGGTCTTCGGGAACGAGTTTTGCAAAATGTTCTGCAAACTTTTCCGGATCCTGCTCGTAGTCGTGCACATCAAAGATGTCCGTCCGGACGTGGTAGTTCCCGCTTGTGTCAATGACCGGCCGCGTCGGATCCAGCTGCTTTGTCACATCATACACAAGGCCGATGAAGGGATCGTACTGCGGTCTCCCGCCGACATCCCAGGTTTCATTGAAGGGGCACCAGCCCACAATGGCGGGATGATTGAAGTCCCGCATGACTTCCGCCTGCCATTCCGGGAGGAAGCTGTATAAGGCTTCGGGTCTTGTATGGTCAAGCCCCCAGTTTCCGTACTCTCCCCAGACCAGATATCCCATGCGGTCCGCGTGATACAGGAAGCGTTCTTCAAAGGTTTTCTGGTGAAGCCTCGCGCCGTTGAAACCGCAGGCCATGGAAAGGGCGATATCCTGCGCCAAATCCTGATCAGAAGGCGCCGTATACACGCCGTCCGGATAAAACCCCTGATCGAGGACCAGGCGCTGGAAAAGGGCCTTTTCGTTCAAAAGAAAGGCATATCCGTCCATACGCACAGAACGGAGGCCGAAATAGGAATGCACCTCGTCATCCCCGAAACGCAGCAGCGTATCGTACAGTCTTCCGTGCCCCGGTTCCCAGAGGTGGATTTCGGAGAGCGGAAGCATCATACGGACGGTTCCCGAGGCGTTTTCGGCAGAACCCTGACCGACACAGTTGCCGGGGGATCCGCACGGCTCCGCTCCCTGAGTGATGCCCCCGTTATGCAGGCAATGTTCCGGGCGGCGCCCGTTCGTCTGGTTTCTCCCGGCTTCGGCGTTCAGGCAGTCCCGGGGTTCTTTTCCCAGGCCGCCTGATTCCGCATTTCCCGGAAAGTTTCTCTCCTGTGCTTCATCATAAAATACTTCCGCGGAAAAGCTGCCTGTTCCCTGAAGAACCGCCTCCACAAGCACGGTTCCCTGTTTCGGATCCGGATAATACTTCACGGATTCGATATGCGTCTTCGGGACAAACTCCAGCCAGACGGTCTGCCATATGCCCGTTGTTCTCGTATAATCGCAGCCGTGGGAATAGTACTCCTCGCTCTGCTTTCCTCTCGGAATCATCGGATCGCGCTCGTCATCCTCGCAGTATATGACGATGGTGTTCTCTCCTGCCCGGACAGTTTCCGTAACATCCATCCGGAAGGAAACATAGCCGCCCTCATGCGTTCCGGCAAGCTTTCCGTTCACATAGACAAACGATTTCCAGTCCGCCGCGCCGATGTGGATGTATACATGTCCCTGAAGCTTCGAAGGATCGATCTGCACTTTCCGCCGGTACCAGACGCCGTACAGGAAGTCTTTGTGCACGAGTCCCGAGAGCTTACTCTGCGGGCAGAATGGCACATTGATCCGAAGGTCGTATTCCGCTCCGTCTTCGAACAGTTTACGCGCCTGCCCGGATCTTCCGTTGTCGATCGTAAATTCCCATTCGCCGTTCAGGTTCAGCCAGTTTTCGCGCCGAAACTGCGGTTTCGGGTGTTCGGGTCTCGGAATGCTCATGTTAAATATCTCCATTTCAGAAAGGCTGGTCACACCGTATATCAGTTCTATGAAGCAGGTTCGGTCCGGGGTGTGACCATAATACTCTTAAGCGGTACCGATTTTTGCGGCTTGTTATTCCTGGTCAAACTCAATGGCCGTCGTGTAAATTTTTCCTTTCATCACGTCATGGAATTCCCGGATATAACGGTAATGCCCCCTCGGAAGCACGCCCCAGAGCGTAAGCATCCCGAAATACTCCAGCTTTTTTCCGTCTTCCAGAGTATATCCTACGGGTGTGACAGCCGCGTTTGAAACGATCGCGTTCCAGACCCCGTCTATTTCCGTTTCCAGGGCAACAATATGCCCGTACTCGAGGTCATGGCCGCTCTTATTATACCAGCAAAGCCCGATGGTCTGCGTTTCACTGTCATAAGAAAGCAGTGTCGCTTCGATTCCGGATTCTTCCGGGGATGAGATTGTTCTTTTGGAAGGAACCATCGCGGGCTCGGGTGTTTCGATCACGATCTCCGGGTGTTTTTTCAGCCTCTCCCGAAGTGCGAAGACAAGCGCGGCATTGCCCGAAACATTCACCCGGACCACATTTTCATTTTCATCGATGCTGCAGTTCGCAGACCCAGGCAGGTACAGATCGTCTTCCATTTGGAGCGCCTGAATTTCAGAGACGACAAGATCCTTCGCCTGCTGGAGCTCGTCCGGAGAGTATTTCTTATCATTCTCTCCCGAGGACTGACTGCAGGCAGTCATCACCAGAAGGACTGCCGCAAGCGCAATACTGATGGATATTCTGTAAACTTTCAACTTCAGCTCCTTTCCCTTATTTGAGGTGTCCGGCGCCTGTCCTCATCTGTCAATCTGATATGCGGGACCTGTCCCGCCTCTTACTTCGCCGGTATCGATTTCCAAATCGAGGCATATATGTCTTTCTTTTTACCAAGAACATTATCGATAAAATCATTTTCAGGATGATCCTTGACGTAGTAATAAGTTCCGTTGATCTCCTTGATATTACTGTAAACCAGCTCTTCCTTTCCCATTTTGAAGGAACGGTTCGTGTACCAGCCGAGCACCTCGGATGTTCCGGCATCTACGATGGTACAGCGGTAAATCCGGGAATAGACCCTGAATTTTTTGCTGTTGCCCTGAAAGTAGTAGTCGCCTTCGAAGGTTCCGCCGATATATTCAATGAGTCCGATCAGGCGGGAAGACTTCCCTGCGGTATATTGCCCCCAGGCCTCCAGCGATTCATTCACAGAGCAATAACTGCTGATTGATGAAAAAAGATCCTCCGGCCTTTCATAACGGGACATATCCGGACTTTCCAGAGATTCTGTTTTCGGAAGCCCGTTATAAAGGAAAAAGGGCAGTTCCCAGTCTACGGCATCGATCCGGTTTTCATGGTTTTCGCTTTCCGGATAGTCATAGCTTTCACAGGCTTCCTGAAGTATCTGAATATCCGATTCAAAGTCAAAACCGGTAAGACAATTCAGGACGTCCACGTAAACGTTGTCGGAAGAAGCGCTGATTTTTATTGTTTCGCTGAGCGCCTGAAACATTTTTTTGTCAAGCTCTTCGTTGAAATGCGGCGTATAGAGATGCTGGTATCCGTAAAGCGCGTCCTCATCCAGCTCGAATTCACAAATGTCGGACTTCATGGAACAATCCCGGCTGATCACAGAGCACACGCACCTGGGTGTGTATTTCATCACTGTACTGTTTTCCTCCGCTTTGGAAGAGCTGAAACGAGCTTCCATCAGAAGGATGGATTTCGCCTCCGACAGATCCCCGGTTGTTTCGAACAGATCCGTCACGCCGAAGTCATATTCATTCTCGTTATTTATTATCAGGGCGACCGGACTCTGCAGCTCAGATGTGCCGAATTCCACGGAATATTTCTTCACATGGCTGAGCTGATCAATCAGCGCCTGATCCGTGATCAGTTCGCGCGTGGAAGGACGAACATACTCGGTGTCTTCTGATATCGTATATTTGGTGGATTTTTTTGAGCAGGCGCAAATCCCGGGTATCAATACAAAAAGACATAATAAAGATACAAGAGCTTTTCTTTTTGTTTTCGCTGAACGGCTCATATGTTCCTCCGATCCGGCTGCGATATTCTTTCAGAATGAGCGAATCCGAAACCCCGGAAATAATTAAGCAGCTGTCCAGACACTTTCCGGGTCGAATCAGACCCGTGAAAAAGCGCTGAACAGCTGCTTAAAGAAGACATATAATTACTTCACGAACTTATCTCTCTTGACATAAGAGGTATGCAGTGCGTGATGCGCTTCTCCCTTGCCGAAGCCTTCGGTGTACCACTCCTTGTAGAG
>CACYBV010000142.1 GCA_902772745.1 uncultured Eubacteriales bacterium | reverse complement strand
TCCTTGAATTCCTTGAAAAACTTCTTCATTTTTCTTTTCCTTTCTCATTTTGGATAATTCCGTTGGTTTTGATGACCGCCCGCTCGATCGCATCGCGCGAGTTCTTCCATGGAGCGTCCCGGTAGCGGTAGTCGAACTTGTCCGTAAACCAGTCCAGATCATCGCTGAGGCGCTGAAGGTTATCTGTATAGAGCTTTGCTGTCAGCGTGACAAAGCTCTGCAGGTCCTGTTCTCGGAGCACTTCCTGGCCTTTTTTTATCAGCATCCCGAGGTGTTCCTGGCAGAAGCCTTTGCATTCCGCGTATTTTTCGCGGAATGCGCTGTCTTTTTCATAAAGCCGGAGCACCGTGTCGAGGTAATGAGAAAACATATTGTCGATTTTCCGGCAGATGTAGCAGGAGCAGGTCTTTTCCCTGGCCCAGCGGACTATCTCCGCCTCTTCCGGCTTTTTGAACATTTTTTTCGCCTTGACCGTTTTTGCGGCCAGTTCCTGCGCTTCCAGTTTCTGACGGTCGAGATGGGTTTTCAGAATAAGCGCAAGCCCGAGGCGGTTTTCCTGCTTCGAAAGCATCAGCATATGCGCCTTGCAGAAGCCCATGCGGTCCGTCTCCATCCGGATGTCGTCCTCCATATAGGAAGGTCCCATCATAAACGCGATGGCATCGTCCTCGAGCTTCTTGTACATCGAACAGATCGGGCACTCCGAGTGTTCGTCAAAGGCATCGTTGACCGGGATTGTATATAATTTCTCAGCCATGGGAAACTCCTTTATTTACTTTTTCGGCTTAAAGCTGTCTTTCAGGGAAACGCTGCGGTTGAAGACCGGATGTTCGGCCGTCGAATCACGGTTATCAAGACAGAAATAGCCCATGCGCATGAACTGGAAAGTCGGCGCGTTCTTTCCCGTCCGCTCCTCTTCCTCATCAAAACGTTCCGCAACCCGCTTCATTTCCGGCTCGACCTTGCAGTTTTCAAGAATGACCAGGCTGTCCGGATTCATGCATTGAAGGAAATCCTTGTCCGGACCGTCCGGCTGTTCGTCAAGGAAGAGATTGTCGTAAATACGGACCTCTGCATCGACAGCCGTCGCCTGGTCCACCCAGTGGATCGTCGCGCCCTTGACTTTCCTTCCGTCCGCGGGATCTCCGCCGCGGGAATCCGGGTCGTACTCGCAGAGAACCTCTGTGACGTTCCCCTGTTCGTCCTTCACGCAGCCCGTGCAGGTCACGAGATACGCGCCTTTCAGGCGGACTTCATTCCCGGGATACAGACGTTTGTACTTCGGAACCGGTTCTTCAAGAAAGTCGTCCTGCTCAATCCACAGGTTCCGGCTGAAGCTGATCGTATGGGTTCCGGATGCGGGATCCGTCGGATTGTTCTCCACTTCAAAGCTCTCGCTCCTGCCCTCCGGATAGTTCGTGATCGTGAGTTTCACAGGATGCAGCACAGCCATCGTGCGCTCCGCACGCTGATTCAGATCGTCCCGAAGCGCATGCTCGAGCATCGCAAGTTCCACGATGCCATTGGTCTTTCCGACGCCGATCATATCGATGAAATTCCGGATGGACTGCGCCGTATAGCCGCGGCGGCGGAGGCCGCACAAAGTCGGCATTCTCGGATCATCCCAGCCGGAAACGTATTTCTCTTCCACAAGCTTCCGCAGTTTCCGTTTGGACATGACCGTATGGTCGATATTGAGGCGCGCAAACTCGATCTGGCGCGGCTTATGGAAGGGAATCGAAACGTTCTCGACTACCCAGTCGTAAAGCGGCCGGTGCTCCTCGTACTCCAGCGAGCACAGGGAATGCGTGATGCCTTCCAGTGCATCCTGGATCGGATGCGCGAAATCATACATCGGGAAAATGCACCATTTTGTGCCCTGACGGTGATGATTGATGTAGCGGATCCGGTAGATCACGGGGTCGCGCATGTTGAAGTTGCCGCTCGCAAGGTCGATTTTCGCGCGGAGCGTCATCTTTCCTTCTTCAATTTCGCCGTTCTTCATCTTTTCGAAAAGCGCAAGGCTTTCCTCGATCGGACGGTCGCGGTAGGGGGAACGCGCGGGAACGCCGATATCGCCGCGGAATTCGCGGAATTCCTCCGCGGAAAGCTCGCAGACATAGGCCAGACCTTTTTTGATCAGTTCGACCGCGTACTCGTAATCTTTTTCAAAATAATCCGAGCCGTAAAAATACCGGTCGCCCCAGTCAAAGCCAAGCCAGTGGATATCCTGCTGGATCGCTTCGACGTATTCGGTATCTTCCTTCGCAGGGTTGGTATCGTCCATGCGGAGATTGCATAAGCCCCCGAAATGCTCGGCGGTTCCGAAATCGATGCAGAGCGCCTTGCAGTGGCCGATGTGAAGATACCCGTTCGGTTCCGGCGGAAAACGGGTATGAACGGTCATCCCTTCATACTGTCCGCCCGGGGCAAGGTCTTCCTCGATAAAGTCCCAGATAAAATTACTGTTTCCGGAAACACTTCCTTCTTCTCTGATGATTTCCGACATAAACCGTGTTTTCCTTTCATATGCGGCTTTCCCGAAGAATGCCGCCTTGTTTATATTATCCTTTTGAATTTC
>CACYBV010000141.1 GCA_902772745.1 uncultured Eubacteriales bacterium | reverse complement strand
GGTATATTTCTGCTGCACTTTCCCTGGAGTCGCCTCCGCCGGACGTTATCCGGCATCCTGCCCTGTGAAGCCCGGACTTTCCTCAGCTGCCCGTGAAAAATAGCGGGACAGCCGCGATCATTTGTCCTGCTTGCTGCTTATTATACCACGCTTCCCCTGAAATGTCTACAGAGGATTTCCCAATCTGCCGGGCAGAAAATGAACCGGCATCCGAGACCGGGGACGCCGATTCTCTTCCTCTCCGGCCGGTCCCTCACCCCACGCCGAAGCAGCCGCCGCCGATAAATTCGCGGACGATGGAGTTCTTCGGGATTTCTTCGGTTGGAACCGGGAGGAAATAATCCAGGAACTTCAGGAGGCGCTTGGCTTCGGGGAATTCCGGAGCTTCTTCCGGAACACAGAAAAGAAGGGGTTCCGCGTAGGCTTTAAGGACCGGAAGTTCATAGATCAGGGCGGAGTTCACCATCACATCGCAGCTTTCCTCCCAGGGGAAGATGTTGCGCTCTTCGCCGGCGCGGACGCTGTCCCAGCGGGAGATTGTCGCCTGGGCGGTATAACCGCGGGTCCGGGCGTCACGGACAATGCGCCGAAGGAGCCGTACATCCGCCGGCGGAATGCAGTTGTGCTCATCGATATTGAGTGTCGTCAGCGCGCTGATGTAGATGCGGAATTTTTCTTCCGCCGGAAGCGTATAGGTCAGGGTGTCATTAAGGCAGTGAATGCCTTCGAGGATGAGCACATCGCCGTCTGAAATCTGAAGCGTGTCCCCCAGAAACTCCTGTTTTCCGGAAACAAAATTGAAACTCGGCATCAGGACAGACTTTCCTGCCAGCAGGTCCCGGAAATTCCGGTTCAGCAGTTCGATATCGATGCAGCTGATCGCTTCATAATCCGCCTTTCCGTTCTCGTCGAGGGGATATTTGTCACGGTCAAGGAAGTAGTTGTCGCAGGCAATCGGATGCGGACGGAGCCCGAGCGCCCGAAGCTGGATTGAAAGCCGGTGGGAAAACGTCGTCTTGCCGGAAGAACTGGGACCGGCGATCAGGACAATCTTCCTGCCGGTTTCCGCGATTTTTTCCGCGATGTCCCCGAACTGCTTCTCCATGATCGCTTCCTGGATCAGCACAAGATCATTTGCGCCGGAGCGCGTAATCCAGTCATTGAGATCGCCCGCAGCGCTGATTTCGAGCCGTTCGGACCATGCGGTCGACGCCTCCATCGTGCGGTAAAGCTTGTCATGCGGCTCGAATGCGGGAATCGCCGAAGGATTCGTGAAATCAGGCGTCTCAAGGATGAAACCGGCCGTCCCGGCGTAGCGCCGCAGCCGGAATTTCTTCAGGTATCCGGTTGAGGGGACCATATATGCATAATAATAATCCTGCATGTCCCCGAGATGATAGACATTCGTTTCGGAGGCGCGGCGGTATGAGAAGAGCCTCGCCTTCTTTTCCATCCCGGCAGAGCGGAAAAGGTCCACTGCTTTTCTGGTGGAAATGCTGTCCTTTGAGAACGGAAGGTCCATCCGTACAAGCTGCATCATCCGGTCCGAAACCGCATCGAGCATCTCGTCGGTGCATTCACCGCCTCTGAGGCGTACAAACAAACCTTTTCCGATCTGATAATCCACAAAAAGCTGTCTGCTTACTTCCTCCCCGTAGATGTCGCAGAACGCACGGATCATCAGGTAGATCACACCGCGCTGATAGGTTTCCGCGCCGATCTTTTCGCCGGTCGTCACAAAGTCCAGCGTTGATCCGTCCGGCGCCTTATGGAAAAGCTCCCGAAGTTTTCCGTCGACAAAGGCCAGCACAATATCATTTCTGTAGTCGCTCTGCATATCCTCCGCGATATACAGAAGGCTTGTCCCTTCCGGGTATTCATAGCGTTCGCCGTTGATCATCACATGTATCATCGTTTCCTCCAAAATCTCCGAGAGTTCCCGGATTTTCCGCCTTCTTTCCCTCCGGGCTGTGAGCGCCCCCGGAGAATCTTTCCCGAAAAGCTGCGAAAGGACCTCCTCATTGATCCTGATTTCGTAGCGGAGCCACCGCAGAAAGACTTCACTCCGTTCCTTCAGGAGACAGGGACCGTACTCAGTTTCCCTCTGACTCAGCTGCATCGCGCCCGGAACCGCCCGGATAACCGTATAAAACTTGCCTTCGTCGAAAACCATCTGTTCCGCATCGATCCGGAAGCCGAGATCCGCGAGTGTCCTTCGAAGCTCTGCTGTCTCCGTATGCGGGGAAAGGATGAGCTCTTCCGCTGCAGAAAGCACATCCGCGCCTTCCGTGAGGATGCGGGACATCAGTTTTCCGCCCATCCCCGCAATGATCACGCAGTCCGCTTCCCCGGGAAAAACCGTCTGAAGTCCGTCGCCTTTCCGGCATTCGATCCGTTCGGAAAGTCCCGCTTCAAAAACGTGCTCCCGTGCCCTTCGGATCGGGCCTTCGCCGATATCCGAACAGACCGCGCGCTCCGCTTTTTTGTCCGTAAGAAGCCGTATCGCCGTAAATCCGTGGTCACAGCCGATGTCCGCCGCGGTTCTGCAGGGGAGCACCATGGAAAGTATTGTTTCCAGTCTCATTGAAAGCTTCATGAAAGCTTCTGTTTCTCCTTCAGTAATTCCATCAGTTCCTGCGGGCTTGCCGCAGCCGCGATCCTCCGGTCGACGCTTTCCCTGCGGATCCTTTTCACCGCCTCGGAAAACGCCTGCGAAAGTTCCTGTTCCGAAAGGGAATCCGATAAGCCCGAGGACATCAGCGCAGCGACTTCAGAATAGTTCTCGCTGTCAATATAGCGGTTCAGGATTGCCCCCGGATTCACAGTCCCGCTGCGGTTTTCCCGAAGCAGGATCTCTGAGAGGTCCTTCATCAGGGGATCTGAAAAATCCTCCGGAGAGATCTCAAGACCCTGTGCAAATTCCGGACGTTCGGAAAGCACCGTAAGAACCAGTTTCTCCGCAGCCCGGCTTCCGGAATCCCGTTCCCGTCTCCCGCTTGCGCGCTTAGGATCGCCCGGCGTCTCCCGGGAAGGCATCGAAGTCCTGCTGTTTCCGAGCAGGTTCACCTTTCCCCGAAGCACCTGGTAATCGATGCCGTAAGTCACCGCGATCGCTTCCGTATAAGAATTCCGCTCGATTTCGTCGGTGAATTCCGCAAGCCTTTCCGCCGCGGAATTGAAAAAGCGGCTCTTGTCCTCCGGGTCGTTGAAATCATAATCCTGCCGCAGCACGGAGATTTCAAAAAGGAAGGAGTTCTTCGCCTGGTCGATTCTCCGCTGAAACTCTTCCGCGCCGAGGTTTTTGATGAATTCATCCGGATCCTTCCAGGGTTCCATCGTCAGCACTTTTACACGGAGCCCCGCTTCCCTGAGGATCGGGATCGCCCGGAGCGCAGCCTTCCTCCCGGCCCCGTCGTTGTCATAGCACAGGATCACCTCGTCGGTATAGCGCTTCATAATCATCCCGTGCTGCACCGTGAAAGCCGTTCCGAGAGAGGCAACCGCATTTTTGAAACCGGCCTGATGCATCGCGATCACGTCCATATAGCCTTCACAGATCAGGAAGAATCCCTTCCGCGATTTCCTGGCGATATTCAGACCGTAGAGGTTGCGGCTCTTATCGAAAATCTTCGTTTCCGGGGAGTTCAGGTATTTCGGCTCTCCGTCGCCCATCACGCGCCCGCCGAAAGCGATTACGCGGCTGTTTGCATCCATGATCGGAAACATCACGCGGTTCCAGAAACGGTCCGTGACGCCTTTCTCGCTGAAGCGGAAAAGCCCGCTGTCCCGAAGCTGCTGGTCGGGAAAACCCTGCTCCTTAAGATACCGGTATAATGCCGAGGGATGCGTTCCCGCATAGCCGAGTCCGAAGGCGCGGATCATCTCATCGCTGACTCCGCGCCGGCGCAGATACGTAAGCCCGGGCTTTCCCTGTTCCGTGCGGAGCATCCGGAAGTAGAAAGTCGCAGCTTCCTTATGCACCGCGAGAAGCTGCGAACGCGTATCCCGGTCCCGGCGCATTTCTGCCGTATATTCCTGCTCCGGAAGCGTGATCCCCGCCCGGTCCGCAAGCATTTTCATCGCCTCCTGGAAGGAATAGTTCTCGTATTCCATCACAAAGGTGATCACATTTCCCCCGACGCCGCAGCCGAAGCAGTGATACATCCCCCGCGCAGGCGAGACGGAGAAAGAAGGCGACTTCTCATTGTGGAAGGGACACAGGCCGAAATAGTTTGCGCCCTTCTTCTGCAGATGCACGTAAGACCCGATCACATCCACGATCGGATTCCTTGTCCGCACTTCTTCAATCAGTTCATCCGAATAAAACATTCTGGGAAAACTCCTTTTACGGGAAAAACCTTATTCCGTCCAGCCCTTCGGGATGAAGAGTTCCTGGTATTCACGGACCGCAAACTGGTCCGTCATGCCTGAAATATAGTCGCAGATGACGATTTCCTTCCGCTCGCCTTTTTCCGTGAGGCGTGCATAAGAATCCGGAATCCGCTCCATATGCTCTCCGTAGTAGTAGAAAAGCGCTTTCAGCATCCGCTGTGCCTTCTTTTCTTCCGCTTTTACGCGTTCACTCCGGTAAACCGCCTGATGCATGAAAGTGCGAAGCCCGAACATCGCTTCCCCGACTTCCCGGGACTGCAGGATTTCTTCTTTCCCGCTGCTTTCAGTAATAATATCATGAATCAGCCGGTTCAGCCGGCTTTTCACCGAATGCCCGAGAATATCCGTGTACTCCCTCGGAAGGTCTTCCTCCGTCAGTACTCCCGCGCGTATTGCGTCGTCAATGTCGTGATTGATATAGGCAATCTTATCCGAAAGCCTTACCACCCTGCCTTCAAGCGTCGACGGCATATTCGCGGTTCCGTGATTTTTGATGCCGTCAACGGTTTCGCGGCACAGGTTCAGGCCCCGGCCGTCCTTCTCCAGAAGTTCGACAATCCGGACGCTCTGCTCATTATGGCGGAATCTCCCGATTCCCGCCTCCCTGAGAAGTTCATCGAGCGCCGCCTCGCCCGAATGCCCATACGGTGTGTGCCCGAGATCATGCCCTAAGGCAATGGCTTCAGTCAGGTCTTCGTTCAAGCAGAGCGCTTTTGAAATCGTCCTTGCAATCTGCGAAACTTCAAGTGTGTGCGTAAGCCTTGTCCGGTAATGGTCGCCTTCCGGTTCCAGGAAAACCTGCGTTTTGTTTTTGAGCCGGCGGAAGGATTTGCTGTGCAGGATCCTGTCCCGGTCCCGCTGGTAGCAGGTCCGGATATCGCAGGGTTCTTCGGGCCGAAGCCGGCCGAGTGATTCGCGGCTTTTCGCCGCGAAGGGACACAGGATTTCGTATTCCCGCTCTTCCATCAGTTCTCGTATGCTCACTTTTCCCTGCCTCTTCCTTTTGCCTAAGGAGCCCGGCGCTTTTCGGTCGGGCTCCTTTTCATGTGTTCTCTGTTTTTGAAGCGGCGATCTTCCGCTGCCAGCTTCGGTCCTTCACGAATTATTACTCAAGCCGCGAGAAAACAAATTCGTTGCCGTAGAAGTCCGTCAGGATGAAGCAGCCGTCGTCATAGGCCAGCTCAAGCCTTCCTCCGCTCGTGCCTTTCATCGTCAGGATTTCTCCGTCAAAGGTGTAACGGAATCTTGTCGTATTGCTGAGTTCGTAGATGGAACCGGTGCCGTTCTTCTTGAGTTCGAACATCGACAGGCCCTTATAGTACTCTTTGCCATAGTATTTTTCGAGCTGCTTCTGGTCAAAACCGGCGAAGGAGGAGACATAATACATACCGACGATTTCAGAGTAGTCTTCCTTCGCAGGTTCGGTTTCTTTTTCGGTTGCCTTCTCCGTCTCGCTTTCGGTTTCAGTCTCCGTTTCGGTCTCAGTCTCCGTTTCGGTCTCAGTCTCCGTCTCAGTTTCAGTCTCTGGTTCCGTTTCGGTTTCAGGTTCTGTCTCTGTCTCGGTTTCCGTCTCCGTCTCGGTTTCCGTCTCCGTCTCGGTTTCGTCGATCCCCCCTGTATCGCGGAAGAATGCGTCGTCATGCTCCTCTCCGTCCGCGACCGGGAGAAGCGAGGTCATGTAGGCCTGAACGGATCCAGCCATCGAAGGATCGTCACAGTAGCGGACACGCTGGGACGCGCCGACGGGCGTGAGACGGTACATGCCGTCTTTGGTATAATACGTATATTCTTCTCCCGGAACCCAGTCGGAGATTTCATCTGTTGTGATCATGAACATGCGGTGCTGGAGGGTGTCCATATATTCCTCATCGCTGCACAGCTCGCTGTAAACCTGGTAATCAAGGCTGTCTTTCGGCAAAGCCTCTTCCACCTGATCCATCAGCTCGGTATAATCATCCCAGGTCGTATCGATTTCGTACCAGATGCCGTCCGCCTGAACGATCGACCAGGCATGGCCGCCCATGCCGCCGTCCGCTCCCGCATCGCCGGCGTTGCCGGTTACAATTGTGCCGTAGAAGCCAAGCTGCTGCAGGATATACTGATAAGCCTGCGAATAGCCGTCGCAGACGCAGTAATGCGGCGTGCCTGCCGTATTGTGAACGAAGCAGCCGAACGCGGTATGCCCGAGATCCGCTCCCTGCTTCTCGAGGATGTCATAGTCGTAAACCGCCATGTTGATGATTTCATCATGGACAATTCTCAGGATTTCCGCATCCGGAAGCGTCGGATCGATGCTGTCGATGATCTCCCAGGCCGCTTCGTTGAAGGCAATGCAGTCTTCTTCATAGGTTTCATAGGGCTCCGAGAACATAAAATACAGCGTATCGTTGGTTTCGCCGTAGTAGGCGTCCCATCTCACCGAGCCGTTCCAGTAGTTCATCCACCAGCGTTCCGGATGGTCATAGCCGAACGCGAGCCACACCGTAACGAAGTCTGCACCGAACTCGGCGGAAGTCACGTCACGGTCGACTTTCAGGGTGACGATATTGTCCTTCGAAGTCGGATCTTCCGAAAGCAGCAGGATCGCGTCATAAATGTCCCGCTGGTCCTTATTGAAATGATCATAGAAATAGAAGCCGGGCGCGTTCTGGATCACCAGATCATCCACGCCTTTCTGATAGGCGCGCATCGCACGGTCCATCTCGGCGATTTTTTCCTCCCCGACGATTTCCGGGTTCACGATTTCAACCCCCGGAAGGAGTCCCGTGCGGACAAAATCAACGGCGTCCACCGTTGTTCCTTCGAAATTACCCTGTGCAAAATCCTGGAAGACAGCGTTCAGATTGTCGCTGACTGTGGCCTCATCCGGCGGAACTTCCTCCGTGCCGGCCGGGGCCTCTGTTTCCGTCGGTTCTTCGGCCGGAGCCTCCGTTTCTGTCGGTTTTTCGGTTTCCGATGCTTTTTCGGTCGGGGCTTCCGTTACGGTTTCCTTTCCGGTTTCCTGTACGGATTCCGTCGTTTCCGGGGCGGCCGGCGTCGTTGTTTCCGCAGGATTTTTGCTGCACGAAGACAGTGCAAGCACCAGTGCCAGAATCAGTGCGGGAATTGAGATAAAACGTCTTGCTTTCAAGTCTCATTTCTCCTTTCAAACAGATAAAAAACCTGTCGGTTTTTAAACATTCTCCTATCCGGGCTGCAACAAAAGCCCGTTTTTATCATAGCATTTATTCCCTCATTCGTCAATCACGCAGGGCCAGTTATTTTCGATGCAGAACGCCTCCGCCGCGGAGCCTTCATGGCAGTGAATGACGAGCCTTTCGCGTGCGGACTCGGGATCGTCGGACGCGTAACTGTTGAAGGAATCTGTACGGATCACAAGAACACTTCCGGGGATTACAAGATCTGTAATCCGCTCGCTGTTGACGAATGCGCCTTTGCTGATCTCATAGATTCCATCGGGCACTTCTGCGGTTCCTTCCCGACCCGCGGGAAATGCGATGAGCGTTTTTTTCGCCTTGTCCGTCAGAATGCCGGAAAGATCCGCATAAACAGGATTCTCCGGATCCACCTTATAGTTTCCCACAGGCAGTCCGCCGAAGGCATTGAGGCCGATGACGGTCAGGTTTTTACCGATTACAATATCGGTGTTCTCCCCTCCCCGGATGCTGTAATCCTCATTTGCAAAGGCAAGGTCGCCGAGGATGTACAGGCTCTCAGGAAGCACAATATCCGAAACATCCGTTTCCAAAAAAGCTCCGGCGCCGATTTCGGCAACGCCTTCGTGCAGGATCAGCGTATGAAGCTTCGGGCAGTGTGCAAACGCCAGTGTGTCGATTGTCTCCGCTCCGGTCTCAACACTTTCCAGAAATTCACAGAATTGGAATGCCTGAGCGCCGATGCGCCGCACGCTTTTTGGGAACGACAGTTCGCGAACTCCGGAAAACATGAAGGAAAAGGAGCCGATTTCCTGAAGCCCGTCTTCAAATATGACTTTCTCAAGGCTGCTGCAGCCGGCAAAGGCATACTGCGCAATCACCTGTACAGATCCCGGGATCGTGATCTCGGTCAGAGGAAGGCCTAAAAATGCAGCGTTTCCGATATATGCCGTTTCATCGGGGATCTTGAAATGCCCTTCCGAATCCGGCATCCTTGCCGCAAGGAGAATTGTCCCAAGTCCTTCGACATTTGCGCAGAGATTTCCGTCTATGATCCGGTAATTCTCGTCGTTTTCGTTTTCCAGAATGAACTCCGGCACCTCAATTCCGGCAAAGGCGCCCGGACTGATCCACTGAATCGATGCGGGAATGACACACCCGTCCGCAAAGGAACATCCGGAACCGAGCGCATTCGTTCCGAGTTCTTCCAGGTTTTTCGGAAGCGCCGTGATTTCCGTGCTGCAGACGTAAAGCGCCATATCTCCGATGATCCGGATGCTGTCCGGAAGATTCACGGAAAAATCCCCGAAGTATTCGAACGCGTGCGCCGAAAGGACCTCCACTGTTTCCGGCAGGATCATTGCGGGAACCGTATTCCCTGAAGCAGTATCCACAACCGACGACAGCCCGGATCCGATCACTGTAACAGGAAGTCCGCCGACTTCTTCAGGAACCGCAATCTCTGTGTCTTCACCCTCGTAGGAATACAGCGCTGCGTGAGATGCTGTCAGAACGAAATGCATCATGCCCCGTTCTGTCGGCACATCCTGTTCCGAGATCACCGGTTCCGTATCATAAGAAACCGTAATTGCTTCCCGGGATGCGTATTCGTCGGCAATCGATCCTTCAGTGCAGTGGAAAACCATATAATCCGTATATCTTGAAATACCGCTGATACGAATCAGGCTGTCCGGAATATAAACATCGCAGGGATAAGAGTTTTCCAGCCAGTCGTGCTGACTGATCTGTTCCATGATCAGGATGTCAAAGTCCTTCACCCCTTCCGGAATCACAAAAGCTTTCAGGGGATTTGCCGCAAATTCGATAATAGAGTCGCCGGCCTTTGACAGCAGGGCTCCGTCCCTGTCGGAATACCAGGGATTCTCCGGATCGACTGTAAATGCACGGTTTGCAAAGCCGATGAAGGCCTCCGTTCCGATATAACGCAGGTTCTTTCCGATCCTGATGATTTGCTTTTCCTTCGGCGCATCCGACATCCTGATCGAATGCCAGGCCGCACTGAAGGCGTATTTTCCGATCGTCTCCAGAGAATCCGGGAAATCCGGAACACTGAGGTTTTTCGCGTTGTAAAAGGCATAATTTCCGATTTCCGTAAGCCCCTCCGGAAGGATCACTTCCGTAAGTTTTGTCATGGAAAAGCAGTCAGAAAGTATTTTCACACACTCCGGCGGAAGTTCTGCCGTACCCTCCATTGCCGCGGGACAGGAATGGGCCAGTGTGAAATCACTGCTGTACAGAATTCCGTCCTTCAGGGCATAGGCTTCATTTTCCCCCGGAAGGACAATCTCCGCAAGCTTTTCACAGCAGGCAAAAGCGCCTCTTCCGATATACCGGACGCCTTCCGGAAGCACGATGCTTTCGATCCCGGACTCTGAGAAAGCATACGCGCCGATATCCGTTACACTTTCCGGAAGCTCAATCGTTTTCAGCGACAGACAGTAAGAAAAGGCGCGGGAACCGATCTCCCTGAGATTCTCCGGTAAATGAACTTCTTCCAGCTCCTGACAGGCGTAAAAGGCGGCAGAACCGATTCTTTCAACGCTGTCCGGAATGGTCAGTGTTTTCACGGGATAATAGACATATTCGTAATCCAAATCATCCGTGATAATACTGAGAAGCTTTCCGAAAGCTTCATTTCCGATCCGTGTAACCGGCAGGTCCTCTATAGTTTCCGGAATTTCCAGGTTCTCATCGTTCCCGCTGTAGCTGTCGAGTTCCGCGTGATCCTCGTACAGGATAAAGTTAAGCTCTCCTT
>CACYBV010000140.1 GCA_902772745.1 uncultured Eubacteriales bacterium | reverse complement strand
TCATACCATTCATGCATGGTCTTGCAGTAGTTTCTGTACTCATCAGTAGCAAAGATGTTTACAATTGTGCTGCTTTGATTCGGACCGACGCCGAGGATACCGCCGCATGCAACATCAGAACCAAGATAGTCCACGATAAACATATTTTCAAAATTAGCAACAGAATTGCCGCCGCCGGAAAGGTGGATCAGGTGCTTGTCTGTTTTGTCCTTCGCCGCCGCGAGGAATTCACCGAGTTCTTCCATCGAGAGATCATCGAATTTAGTCCAGCCGGCCGCGTCTACGACAGCCTTGTCGATGCAGAGGCCGTTGATCGAGCCGTACTTTTCGATCGAAGGAACGCCGTAGGTCTTGCCGCCGACGACGCCGCCCGGAAGTGCCTTCGCGGCAGCTTCCGCTGTCGGCTGCCCGACGCCCGAAAGAAGCTCGTCGAGGTCAAGAAGCATGTTCTTGTTGACCAGAGACAGGAAGTCGGATCTGCCTGCGCAGACGACAAGGTCAAGCTGGTCACCGGAGCTGATCATGAGTCCTACCTGCTGAGATGCTTCACTGAAGCCTAAGGGATAAAGTTCAACCTGAACGCCGATCTCCGGAATGGAAATTTCATTCAGGGCAGCTTCGACTTTATCAAGGTCTCTTGGAACTGCGTCGAAATACAGGCATTCGACAACGATTTTCGGAACATTGCCGTCGGTTGCCGGGGCATCCGTTTCAGTATTGTCTGCTTTGGTGTCTTCCTGTGATGCAGGAGCTGCAGTGGTGTCATTTCCGCTGTTTTCAGCGGGCTTGGTGCATCCCGCAAGTGCAGCAACAGAAAGAGCCGCAGCAAGGATAAGCGCTAAAATCTTCTTCACAATGTTTTCCTCCTGTTTTTCTTAAGGTGATTGCATTGTATCCCGTTTCGGGGCGGATTTGAATATTCCAAATCCGCCCCGAAGTTGTAAAAAATCCACCTCTGCCAAACTCGCCTGCGGGATGGTGTGTCTTCTTCAGTGTAGGTTTCAATACACTTCCGAAGACACACCATTACCCTCGGCTCGGGATAATCTCAGCCGGACAGCTCTGTCAGAAGCCAGCCATCGCAGGCTCGAGATCAGTCAGCTTTTTACTTACCGGTTCTCCTCCGCATATGCATTTGGCGACTTTCCATAGATTTTCTTGAACATATTGACAAAGTTCGCGTAATTGTCATAGCCAAGAGATTCGGCAATGGCATAAGATTTGAGATTGCCTTCCCGCAGGAGGCGCGCGGCAAGCGCCATTTTCTCCTTGATGATGAACTGGTTTACGGTATCGCCCGCCCGTTCCTTGAATACTTTATTGAAATAGTTCGGATTGAGCCCGGCGTTGTGCGCGAGATCCGACAGCGACAGCTTCTCCGACAGATGGGAACGGATGTAGCTGATTATATTGTCGACGATTTCCTCGGTGGAAGGAGCTGCTTTCTCATACTTTTTACCTTCCAGTTCACGCTCGTGAATCCACTGCCGTCCGTATTCGGAGATTTCCTGGTTTTCCCGGACTTCGCGCGTACGCCCGATCATGCGGAGAATCAGATCCTCCACTTCTTCATAATTTACCGGCTTCAGCAGATAGTCAAAAGAACCGTAGCGGATCGCAGCCTGAGCATAATTAAACGATGCGTGACAGGTAAGGAAAGAACAGGGCAGCTCTTCGCTGATATTTGCGCGGATCCACGCCAGAAGGTCCAAGCCGGACTCCCCGGGCATCTCGATATCAATTAAGGCGAGGTCCACTTTTTCGTTCTGCAGGATTTCCTTCGCCTTCGCAGCCGATCCGGCCTCCAGGATCTGTCCGATCCCGAGTTCTTCCCAGCGTATGCCCGAAATCAGCGCGCGTCTTGTCAGGTTTTCATCATCCACAATCAGGATACTGTCTTTCTCCATGAGCCCTCCATTAACTTCAGTCACGGAACCTGCTTTACACAGGAATCAATATTTTTACGGTGGTGCCTTCCGTCAGCACAGACTGCACTTCCAGCCGGCAGCCGTTCCCGCAGAGTTTTTTCAGCCGATACTGTGAATTATAGATCCCGATATGCGTGCCGTCCGCCTTCTCAATCGGTTTTGATTCCCGAATCATCTGAAGCGTCTTTTCATCCATACCCGGACCGTCGTCAGCGATTGTCATGACGACATATCCCTCCTCTTTCTGAAGGCTCAGCCGGATGTCCACAAGATTTCCGTCGCTGACGGCGTATTTGAAAATATTCTCCACAAAATTCTGGACAATCAGCGGCGGAATCCGGTATTCCATCAGCTTCTCGTCATAGTCCCGCGTTACCGTGAAGCAGTCGGTAAAGCGCTCCTCCATGAGCTCGAGATAAGCGTCTGTAAGCTCGAGTTCAGATTTATAGGTCGTAATCCGGTCGCTTCGGAAGAGATGACGGAAAAAGCGTGACAGATACAGGCTGCTCTTCTTAATGCCTTCATAGTCCTCAAGCTCCGCCATGCTGAAAATCTGGTTGAAGAAATTCAGCAGGAAATGCGGGCGGATCTGAAGAAGCAGGTTCTGGAGCATCATCTGCTCCCTCTCCAGGGCCTCCTCATACTGCTGTATTTTCAGCGTCTGGATCTCCGAGGCCATGTTGTTGAAGGAGTTGCGCATTCCGACAAATTCGCGGGAAGCCTGTAATTCCGGAATCCGGTAGTCCTGCTCGCCGGAAGCTAAGCGGAACATGCCTTCTTCGATTCTCCGGATCGGGAGTACAATCATCCGCATAAACACCAGGATCAGCAGGATCGGGAGTACAATGACCAGAAATAATCCGACGATCAGAATAATCCTTGACACAACCGGCATGGATTCCCGGATTTCTCTTCGGTCCAGATCAATGCGGATGAAATGTTTTGTCCGGTGCACCTCGGATAATACACAGGGTTCTTTCGGCATGCCTGGATCCGTCACAAGACTTACCGTCACATGCTCATATGGAATTTCCTTCTGCATGTTGGACATGATCCGGTTCAGGTCGATCATCGCGCCGACATACACGCCGTCGTCTCCGATCGTGTGAAACAGAAAAGGACGCCCGTCTACAGTTCCTACTTCCCAGTTGATATTGCGGCTGACAAACCAGGACCGTTCAATCTTCTGCCTAAGCTCGATGACTTCAACCGGCGCATGTGTATTGTCATGAAAAAGGAGCTGATCCGCCTCTTCCAGATACAGACAGAACGACGAAGGCGCCGAAATCATCGGATTCTGCAGCCGGAGCGTCTGGTTGACCCGAAACAGCGCAAGCTTGTCATCATCACTTCCACTCCAGCGCCGGAGCCGCTGAAATGCGGTGTCATTTTCCAGCAGATTATAGTAAAAAGAGTCAATCCGGCTGATTTCGGACTCGAGCTGTGCCAAATTGATATCGAGAATCGACTGGGTATTCTGAAGCGCCTGCTCCTCAATCGACTTCAGATAAGCGCCGGCGGAAATCAGAAGAAGCGCATAGATCGGCACCAAAAGTGCCGTGAAAATCAAAACGATCTTCACGGGGATCGTGCTTCTCGCACTGGCTTTCCTCAATGTGCTTCGTCTGTCCTTCAATTTATCGCCCCCGTTCTCTGTCTGGCATATCCACTTTTACAGATAGCATTATATCCGAACTATGGCTCTTTTTGAATATTGAATTTCCACCTGAAACCTGTTAAAAATCCGCCGGGGCCTGTTTCCCGGCGGATTCTGTCTCTCGTATCGGAGATATTTACTTCCTGTTCCGAACCTTAGTCAGCATATTCTTCCACGCCGATCGGGAATCCCGGCTCCTCCCACAGGCCGAATCGGTGTTCCATCGACGGCGGGCAGAACGGCATGCTTTCATAGTTTTTCGGATCAAAGGATTCCGTCAGCCGGGCGTGCAGGTTCGTCATAACCCGAACGCTGATCTGATTCCGGCCGTCTGTTACAAAATCTGTGACGTCAGCTCTCCTGAAGACCTGATCCAGGTTTTCAATCTCCTGTCCGTTCACCCTAACACGAAGCGTATCGGCGGTTTTTCCAAGCTTCAGCATATAACGCGCGCCGTCTTTCTTTTCCACTGTGAAGCTTCCCGTATAGGTGCCTTTTCCGGCAAAGCGCTCCAGTTCCGGATCAATCTCCGAGAATGCTTTTGCCTCTTCGATCATATAGGTACGGCTCTCCGTGGAGAATCTGCTCCGGAGGAAGGAATACTCTCCGGGCTTTTCGGGCTCAAAGGCGTTCAGCTGCAAACGTTCAAAACGGATCGGAATAAGATTTCTCTTCGATGCCGGGGAGACTGCGGCAAAGGCGGTCTTTTCAGACATTGCAGCCTTCTCTTCTCCTTGCTTTTCTTCCGCGAGGATCAGCATCTCGTCTTCCTCGATCCAGAGTTCTCCTTTTGCGTGATTTCCTTCCGGAACAAGTCCCGAGGGGATGAAACTGTTGTCCCATGGGTCATAAACCGAGATCTGTCCGCCCGCTTCAATGGAAAGCTTCACACAGCTGCGGCTCGGATCTCCCGGACGTTCATAGGTGTTTTTCATCGTTCCAGGCCGGTAACCGCCGGTGACATGTGTCGTCCCGAGAGTAAGATCTTTCCGGTCAAACATGACCCGGTTGTTGGCATACAGGATATAGAAAGTGTACTCTTCCGTCTCATGAACCGCAGTGATCAGATCATGTCCGCATTCCGTACGGATGCGCGGCTCAATGCCTTTTGACAGGAGTGTCTCCGGCACATCCTCGATCGCAGCAACACAACCCGCTTCTTTGGCCGATGTGAAAAGTTCATCGAATTCCCTTGCCCATGCTTCACGTCTCTTCTCATCCGCATAGTCGCTGTAGAAGCGGCAGGGATAGCTTTCGCTGCATAAAACGACCGGCATTCCTGCTTTCTGAAGCTTCCGAAGCGTACGGATTCCGTCCAGAGAGAGTTCGATCCCCGGCATTACAATCAGCGCGCGGTATGCGGGGCCTTCCGGATCCAGCACGCCGTCCCGCACTTCGCACACCGGCAGCCGGAGCAGGCTTTCACAGACAAATTCGTAGGAAAAACCGGCATTGGAAAGCATCCCGTCATCGTTATAGAAGCAGCCTTCGCCGCCTTCCCCGGTATTGGTATATTCGCTTCTTAAGATTGCCGCGTCCACCTTTTTTGTGCCGAGGAAGATCATATTTGTCCGTGCTATCCGGTCGAGAACCTTCCGTGCATCCTTTATGGAAAGCGTCCGGTTCCAGTTGTTGGAAACAAATTTGCCGAATCCCTCATAGCCGGGCCACCCGGCGCCGGGGACGCGGCCGTTTTCCGAAAGCCGGCCATTATACGCGCCGGAGTAGGAGGCGCCGTGCAGTATCTGGGCATTCATTCCAGCCATCTGTGCACGTTTCACCCACCACAGCAGGTCTTCATAAGTCTGATTATAGCCAAAACCGAATTCCGCCGCGCACTCGAAACTGTAGCGTTTCTTCCTTCCGAGATGCGCTGCCGCGGCCATATCCTTCATCCCGTCGAAGGCCGGACGCCCAAGCGCTTCATTTTCAGGAATTCCGGGATACAGCGCGCTGATTTCCTCCTCAAAGGGTTTATTATATGCGACCTGGTAACGGATCGTCTTGCCGTATTTGTTTGCCATCTCCTCCAGCCCGCGAAGGTGGGTTTCGCAGTAACAGAAGGTCAGGGCTTCCATAAATTCGCGGTTGATCATTTCAGAAACATCCGGGGCTTCAAAGCGGTATCCGGCCACTTCCGGGACCGCGAGAACAGAGGGATGCTCTCCGATAACCGGCAGGAAGGGACGGATATCGTAACCGTATTTTTCCTCATAGAAAGTCTCAAATCCCGGCGTCCATTCGAGGCTCACAACATATTCCAGGGAATCGCAGAAAAAGGACTCCATCGATGGATAATCGTACTTTTCGAAGATCGGATCCCAGTATGCTTTACAGGCCTCAACACCGGCTTTTCCGAGATGGTCGATAACGTAATTCTGTCCGGAATTGATCTTATGAACGGCTGGCTGTTCGTAAAAGGCAAAGACGGCATAGCTTTCTGTGCCTTCCTGTTCCGGAAGGTCAAATCGCATAGTTTTCCCGTCTTCGGAGATGAACGGCCTAAGATCAATGTATCCAGACTCCCGCAGCGTTTTCTCCCCGACAATCGGATAAGCCATCACAGCCACAAGCTTCGGCGTGCCTTCCGGACGGACCGTCTTCCTCTCGGGGAGAGGGCCTTCATAACGTAAACCACCTGGCAGCGTAAATTCGCCGTAAGTCAGCTCACGAAGCGCCGCTGGATCATCCGCATCCTTAATTGCCGGCGAACTGATCGGCCAGCCGGGACCATTTGCGATGTCCAGCTTCATTCCAAGTTTTTCGGTCTCATCTGCCGCAATCCGTACCATTCTGTCCCAGTTTTCAGTGCCCCAGCCGTCTTCGCTTCGATCAAGCTCCGCATTTCGCCCGGAAAGGACAACGAGCTCGATTCTGCCGAATCCCCTCTCACAGAGCTGTCGGATTTCTTCCCTGAAATCCGCCTCATCCATTGCCGCTGCGGGCACCCAGTAACGGACTCCGGGCCGCGCCTCCATCGGAATACTATCAAAAAGAGCTGGTTTCTGTTTCATGCCGCTAATACCTCCGATCTTTCCTTTTCAGGTATTATAACCTTATTCCGGCGGTCCTGTCCATTTTCAATATCCGCTTTCAACTTATCCCATTTCTCTCTCTGATCAGTGGAAACAGGCCTTTCATATCAGTTTTCAAAACCCATATGAAAGGCCTGCCTCCGCTTCTGCATCAATTGTCAAACGAAGAATCGCCGAGCCAGTATGTAAAATCTTCCGGTTTTTCGATCCGCGCGTTCCGCAGCCGTTTTCTGGCCAGATCTACATATTTCTCACGCTCGTCATAGGTTTCGAAGAGCACGCTCCGCTCCGCCGGCTGTATATCCAGCCTCGGCCAGACTTCTTTCGCTTTTTCCGCAAAATACAGCAGCGTTCCGTCGTATAATTTCTGCCGATAAAGCGCTTTCTCGTCTGTTATCTCCGGCTTTTCCGACTCACGCCGTTCCATAATCCGGCTCAGCCGGTCCCGGAGTTCCTTATCTTTTTTGATTGTAATGCCAATGAGGACGTTTTCAGGCGTTCCAAGCACAATTTCCTCCCGGGTTCCATCGTCGTGCAGGAATTCCGCAGTCAGATCCTTCAGAAAATATGCAATCAGCATTTCCGGATCGTGTCCCCATCTT
>CACYBV010000139.1 GCA_902772745.1 uncultured Eubacteriales bacterium | reverse complement strand
TGCTTCGGCCAGGCGTTCCTGGAGCTGCATCCGACGAAGTACGCGGAAGAGCTTGTCAAGAAGATGGAAAAGGTCGGCGCCAAGGCTTACCTTGTGAACACCGGCTGGAACGGCACCGGCAAGCGTATCTCCATCAAGGATACCCGCGGCATCATCGACGCGATCTTAAACGGCGCAATCAAGAATGCTCCGACAAAGACCATTCCGTACTTCAACTTCGAAGTTCCGACAGAGCTTGAAGGCGTTGCAACCGAGATTCTTGACCCGAGAGACACCTATGCGGATCCGTCCGTCTGGGAAGAGAAGGCGAAAGACCTCGCAGGACGTTTCCAGAAGAACTTCGTCAAGTACACCACGAACGAAGCCGGCAAAGCCCTTGTTCCCGCCGGCCCGCAGCTGTAAAAAGCAGTTGACTGAGCATAAAAAACCACCGGCTTCATGCCGGTGGTTTTTTATGCTCAGATCCTGACAAGCCGCTCTTCCGTTTTCTTCGGATCATTCATTAATGTCCTTCGCCGCCCGGATTTCCCTGGTTTTCCTCAGGAGGTTCTCCTCGGCTCTCCTCTTGTTCATCTCAGCGGTTTCCTTTTCATAAGGCCTGACCCTGATGACCTTATCGAGTTCCTGAAGCACGCTCTCTGCAGAGTCGATCCGAACGTTTATACAGCTATTGATGCCGTCAGGCTCCTGCCCTTTTCCGCGTTCTCCGTCGAGATACATCTCGGCCGCAGCTTTTGCCTTCTTTGCGAGGGACGTCATCTTCTCCAGGTCATCCGGTGTCACGACAGCCTCAAGATCCAGGCGAAAGTCCTTTTTTTCCGTCAGTTTGGCGCGGTTCGCGAGCTCCAGCCGGTTCTGCAGGTTTTTCTGGAATTTCGCATATTCCGCAACCGCTTTCTGCATGGCCAGGAAATTTGAAGAACTGTTGTACCAGCAGACGGCTCTGTCCAGAATATCCGCCCAGGCCTTTCCCTGATCGGCGGCCTTTTTCTGCTCCGGGAGGAAGCAGCGGTTGTCCGCGCCGATCGTCACCGCTTCTTCAAGTTTTCTGTACTCGCTTTCATTCTCCCGGCGTCTCTGTGAAACGGTCGAAACCGCATAGTTCGCGATCGAGAAGATATTCTCAGTGTTGCCCGTTTCGTCTGTTTCTCTGATATGCGCCTGTGTCAGGCGGTTGAACTCTTCGTCCTTCAGCACGCGGACATGCCCGGGCTGCAGCCTGAGGACCGCCGGCTTCGCCGGGGCTGAATCCTGCTCTTCCTGCGCCTGCCTTTCGTCAATTTCCTGATAATGCACAAGATCCTTTTCGAGCTGGCCTTTCAGGATTTCAAGGCGCTGCCCGCAGCCTGAAGCTCCGCATCCGAAAGATCAAAGCCACGAAGCGCGTATTCCAGTTCTTCCGGACTCAGGGCCGAAACCTTTTTATACATTGATTCGGTCACCGCAATCATGTCCTTCGGAGCCGCGAGATGGTTCTGGCCCTGCCATACCGGTATTTTTGTACCAAAGGAGCAGTCGTTGTCGATGCCCTGCACGCCGATCAGCTTGCTGTCCGCATTGAACCGGTAGATCATGTTGCCCTGGTGCCGGTCAATGTTGCCGCAGATATAGTCGAGAACCTGCAGGTCTGCGAGGTCCCTCAGGGCCTGTCCGTCGGTATCCTTCAGCGAATTCGCATCCACTTTATCGGCGTCCGATGATGGGTTTTCATAGTCCAGCCCCTTCGCTTCCAGCATGAACGTACCCTCGGCTTCATTGCCGTTCTGATCCCGGATCACCATCGGGCTGGAACGGGCAATGACCCCCGAGCACCCAAGAAGATCGGCAGCAGCCGACATCGCGGCGCTCCGCCGGTCGATCCGCCCGCCTTCCGGAATGCCGGCGTTGCTGATGTTCAGTCCGAAATCCGAAATCAGCGGTTCCAGCTCTTCCGTAAGGTCCGCTAGATTCTGTGCGCCGATTTCATTGACCGCATCATCCGGATCCGTATCTGTAACGGCGCCGATATAACGGACCAGCTTCCCGGCATCCAGCTCCTGCATGCTCGGCCGCACTTCTCCCGTCTGTTCATCCGTCACGACGTCTTTTCGGGCAAAATTGATCAGGTCCCAGGCGGCATCCCTGTCGCTCTCAAGATCCGTAAATTTAGCCATGATCTTTTGGATCATACCCGAAAGAAGCGCTTTCCCACGCTTTGTTTTGGCTTTTTCGGAACATTTTTCAAATACGGCGCTGAAGCCGGAAACGCTGGCCGTATAGGTTTTCGGCGTAAAAAGCCCCTTAAGCCGCCTGCCTTTACCGTCTGTAAAACTGAGCGCCTGACGGGCGGACAGACCGCTGCCTCCCATCTTTGAAACCGGCGTCCAGGTAAGATCCGGCCGCAGCGTCCTTGTATCCGCTTCGATGGCTTCAGGCGTTTTTGGCCCATTCTCAGACTCATTGCCCGCGGTCTGAAGGCAGTTCGCGGGAGGAAGCGTTTCGGCATTCTCGGAGTCCCGGTGGCCCGCCGTCAGATTCAGGAAGAAGCCGGATATCTCTTTCATTCCAGGATTTCTTATATCTCCTTTCGACATTTGCCGTATTTATGACATTTCTGTCCGAATTCACAGGTTCACAGGCCAGTATGATGCTTTCAGAAACATTAAGCCCGTTCATATCCGGCGCAGGTACGGCATTTCAGGAATCAGCCTGATCATCCGAAAAAGCATTTTCAGCGCCATCCGCCACAGAAAAACCACCCTGTGCCTTACTGCAGCGCCTCCTTCAGGACAGTTAAATTCGCCTCCATTACGGAGAGGTAGCTGATGCCGTTTTTGATATCTTCCGCCGTCGTGCCCTGCATGGAATCGAGGGTAAGGATTTTACGGTCTTTTACGGTACTGCTTCCGATCACGGTTTCCGCAAGGCCCCGGTCCGAGCCTTCGATCACCAGTACGGCGGGAAGTGAAAGTTCATCCAGTTTTTCTGCGAGAAAGGTAACGGTTGCAAAACTGGCTTCCGACTCTGCGGAACAGCCGGAAAAGGCGGCATAATAATTCAGACCGTAATCATCGACAAGGTATCGGAAAGGGAAACGGTCCGCAAACAGCAGTGTATCGGATCCGGCGGAAGAAACGGCTTCCTGGTAAGCCCTGTCGAGCGCTTCCAGTTTTTCGATATAAGCATCCCTGTTTTTCCGGTAATCTTCCGCATTTTTCTCATCGATTTCAGAAAGCATATCGGCGATCGCGGAAACAAAAAGCTTCGCGTTTCGAAGCGACAGCCAGACGTGCTCATCCAGCTCTTCTGAATCGCCGTGCGGCTCCTCTCCCTCATGCGGCTCTTCCTGCATGCCTTCCCGGTGCTCTTCTTCTTTTGCCGAATCTCCGAGAATCTCCATGAGATTTACAGCCTTCATGTCCTCATTCACTGCACCCTGAAGCGCTTTTTCAACCCATTCGTCAGACTCACCCCCGACATAAATGAACAGGTCGCAGTCGGATATCTTCATAATATCCGCGGCGGTCGGCTGGAAGGAATGCAGGTCCACGCCCTGATCGAGCAGGAGCGTCAGCTCCGTCTCCGATTCATGTGTCCCAAGCACATTTTTCACCCAGTCATATTCTGGAAAGATGGTTGCGACAATGCTGATTTTATCGGAATCCGATGCCTTCCCGGCCGCTTCGGAACCGCTGCAGCCTGAAAGCGCTGATGCGAGAAGAAGTATGGCGGCAAGAAGTCCGGAAAACAGTTTTTTCATGGTTTTGGTCCTTTCGGGTATCTGTTCATTAAATCCTGAAAAGTGTAGCACAGAACGAAACCGGTGTCAAGAATATGAAAATGATTTTCATATTACGGTCGTATTATCCCGCTTATCCTTATCATAATGAAAATATCCTGTCAAAAACGCTTGACAAGTTAGTCCTGGATAACTATAATATGCATGGTTAGATAAAGCTAACTAAAGGAGGGAGGATTTCAGATGATTCCGTTGCCTTTTGCCGATACCGGCGAGGAAAACATTATTAAAAAAGTCGGCGGGTCTCCTGATCAGAAACAGCATCTCGAAAATCTGGGCTTTGTCGTCGGCGGAACCGTAACCGTCATTTCCAAAATCAGCGGCAATGTCATCGTCAATGTCAAAGAATCCCGGGTTGCGATCAGCGAGGGACTCGCACAGCGCGTAATGGTATAAGAGGAGGAAAAACATGAGGACACTGAGAGAAGTGAAAATCGGTGAGACCGTGAAAGTCAAAAAGCTCACCGGCGAAGGCGCCGTCAAGCGCCGCATCATGGATATGGGCCTGACGAAGGGCGTCGAGGTATACGTCCGTAAGGTTGCGCCGCTCGGAGATCCGGTGGAGGTCACCATCCGCGGATATGAGCTTTCGATCCGAAAAGCCGACGCGGAAATGGTATTGGTGGAGTAATGAATCAGAGAAAGAGGTAAGGATATTATGAGTATACGAATCGCCCTTGCGGGCAACCCGAACAGCGGCAAGACGACATTATTCAACGCCCTCACAGGCTCCAACCAGTTCGTCGGCAACTGGCCCGGCGTCACCGTTGAAAAAAAAGAAGGATCTCTCAAAAAGCACAACGACGTAAAGATCACGGACCTTCCGGGAATTTATTCGCTCTCCCCCTACACCCTGGAAGAAGTAGTCGCCCGTAACTACCTGATGGAGGAGCGTCCCGAAGCGATTCTCAACATCGTGGATGCGACAAACCTCGAGCGAAACCTGTACCTGACAACCCAGC
>CACYBV010000138.1 GCA_902772745.1 uncultured Eubacteriales bacterium | reverse complement strand
CCCCTGGTCCCAAACCAGGTGCTCTACCAAGCTGAGCCACACCCCGTTAGTGAGATCACGCGCAAAGAGTATAATAGCAAAGAACCGCCAGTTTGTCAAGGAGAAAATTTATTATTTTTCTGTGCCGGATACCGGCTTTGCGGGTTTTGTCTCAGCTGGATTGAAAGGCCTCAAGATCAAAAGAATCTGTAAAAGTACAGCTGTCCAAGCGGCAGCCGTAAGCCTGGAAAGGGAAGAACGGCCTTCAGAGCCCGCAGGTAAACGCGGATACACACGGCATCGTAAGTAATGACTGATCCGGTTAAAGCTCGTTTCTGTCATAAAGCATACGCCAGGCAGGCATACGGGTAAACCGATTTCATCACTTGATTTTACTGGTTTTTCCGTTATGATAGAAATATCCGGACAGCGTGTTTTTGCTCCGTTCCGATTCTGCTCTGTCTTCTGCTTGCAGGCAAAAAGCCGCTGATTATACAAAAGGAATCATGGTGTAATCACAAAGTCCATCCCGCCGTCGTCATAAAAAACCGCCAGCATCGGAAGCCACGAATACCACTCCGAAATGACAGACCGTTCAAACTGGTACCGGTCGTACCAGTGGTTCCGGTTCAGGTTTCTCTGGTAATGCGCCGCGGCTGTCCTAAGCTCTGCGTTTCCGAGCAGGAATTTCTCATCTCCGTCAGCCCTGGCAGGAATCAGCGCGCGGATGTCGGGAATGTATTCCCAGCCTTCGACATGCGGAAGTTCCCGGCAGTGCGCTTCCAACGCAGCATCAATGTAGGAAGTCCGATGCGCAATATCCTCTTCCGGAAACATGCTCCGGTACTCTGTCATTGTCTCTGAAACCAGATCCGCGAGATATTCGCAGACAAGATCCGATTCCGTCCGCTCATCACTGACTCCGTACTGTTTCCGCTCCCATTTCTCGTAGCTTTCGGTATGTGCGGCAACCCGTTCCGGGGTGCTGATTTTCTTTCGGATAAATTTATGGAAAATCCCCGCAAGGATCAAACCGAGAACAATCACTCCAGCCACAAGGAAGAACACCGTCCTGTGGTTCTGCCAGAGCCAGGCAGACATACCGGCCGCCGCGAAAAGCGCCGGCAGAACAAAGATCACAATCCGCCACAGGAAGACATAGACAATGGCATTCGCTATGCTGTCCAGCCCCCCTTTCGGGCCGCGTTTCACGCCAACCGCGGCGTACAGGATACATCCGGCAATCAGCCATACCAAAGCAATCGCCAGGATCCAGATCAGTTTTCTGTTGGTAATCTGATACCACTTCATCCGGCGCACCTCTCTTTCGGGACTCCTTTTCCCGCTGCTCCATGCTGTTTTGTCTCAAAGCCATTGTCCGTATTATCGCAAAAAACGGCAAAGGATTCAACAGGGACATGCGCGCCGGGAAAGTCCATTCACCTGCCAAATCCCAGAACCGTTCCGAAACGCACCTCATGCTCGATTCCCTCTTCCGAGGCTTTCAGGAATTCGGGAAGAATTTCCGCAGCGTCCTTTTTCAGCACGAGGATGACTGTCGAACCGCCGAATTCGAACCTGCCCTTCTCTTCCGCCCTGTGAAAAGTCCGGAGTTCCCGGTTTGAAATCCTGCCAACAAGGAGCGCACCGACCTCCGTCTGGATCATTTCGCCGAAATGCGCTGTACGGAGGACCGATACGGCCCTTGTATTTTCTTTGTAAATCGGTACGCGGTCGTTCGCTGCGGGCTGGACCGTATGAAAAAAGCCGGGAATCCGGTATTCGCAGACGATCTCTCCGTCGTCAATGAAATGATAACGGTGGTAATGCTGTACCGCAAGCCGAAGAAGAAGCACCGTTCCGCCGAGGAAGCGTTCGGAAAGTTCTTTATCCCTCAGGAACTCCGAAAGCGAGTATTCCGTATGCTTGACCGTGAACCGGAGACCTTCTCCTAAGGGGAGGACCGACAGATACGCGTCACAAGGCGAAAAAAGGGCGTTTTCGGCGTCCGGAAGCGGCCGGGCATCTGTCTTTATCCGCCGGGTAAAGAAGTCGTTAAATGAGTAAAATTCGCGCTTCTCGAAGCTCGTCATGTCTATGCCGTTCTTACGGATGAACTTCGGGATGAAGCGCGCCGAAAAGCGGGAATCCATGAAGCGCCCGCCGAGTTTTGAAAACCAGGGCCGGAGGAAGGGCGAAATAAACGCTCTCGTCAGCATATGCCCGTAAATAAATCTAAAAAAACGGTCCTGCGAGCCTTGTTGCTCCCGCAGGATCCCGTCAATGTCATAGAACTTCATATTCTTACCCTGCAAGTCCCTCCATCACAAGCCGTGTGATCAGGACGGCGAGCGCCGCGACGCCGATCAGGAGGAAAATGATCAGTCCGACCGTATGGGGCTTCCGGATTTTTGCTTTGCTGATAAAAAGGAAACCGAGAACCGCATAAACGGCAAGTGTGAAAATATAGTACCAGAATTCCGGCAGGAACGGTTTGAAGAAGATGTTGACAACCGGAACAACTATCGCCGATGTGGTAATCGGAACGCCCTGGTAGTATTTCCGCCGTTCTTCTGTCTCCTTCTGCCGGTTCTGCTCCTGCACGTTGAACCAGGCGAGACGCACCAGCCCGCACAGCGGGAACAGTACGAAAATGATCTTCTCCGGTGAGAAGCCGGGCCGGACCATAAAACCGATCACAGCCGGGAGAACGCCGAAGGAAATAAGATCGTTCAGGGAGTCGATCTGGATGCCGAAATTCTTCCCGTCTTCCGTACGGCCCTTTTTCGTACGTGCCACCGGTCCGTCCACAAGGTCGATCATTCCGCAGATCACAAGAAGCAGCACGGACAGCGTTTCTTTTCCGGATCCCGCAAGAAAAATCCCTGAAACTGCACAGAGCGTGCTGATATAAGTTAAAATTACGGTATAGTCATAGACTCCGATCATACCTTACCGCCTTTTTGCGACGGCTCAGGCTTCGATGCCGCGGTCCGCAAGATAATTGACCACGTCACCGACTGTTTCCAGCTCAGCCATGTCTTCCGCAGGCACTTCGAAGCCGTACTCTTCTTCGATGGACATCAGAAGCTCATAAAGATCGAGGGAATCCACCCCGAGATCATCCCGAAAGCTTGCGCTTTCGACAACCTCTTCCGGATCCAGGTCCAGCTGCTCCACAAGAATTTCCCTGATTTTCTCAAGCATGACATTATTCTCCTTTGAATTTAAAAAATACTGATACAGTCTTGGAAGTATCACAGCGATACCGCCTTACTATTTCTATATACACGAACTGTGCGTACTTGTCAACAGGGAAAAGTGCCGAAAAAAAGCCTATATCCGCTGAAGATCTTCCGATATCTGCTGACGAAGAGCCGCAAGATCCGGAAATTTGCGCTCCGGACGCAGGAATTCGTCGAAAACAACCGACAGGGTCTGTCCGTAAAGATCACCGGAATAATCCGGAAAATACACTTCGAGAAGGGCTTTTCGCGCACCCGGCACCGTCGGTTTTACGCCGAGATTTGCAAGTCCTCTCAGGGTTCTGCCGCCGATTTCCGAGAAAACCCGGTAAACGCCGAAGCGAGGGAGATATTTTTCTTCAGGCGGAAGGATATTGGCGGTCGGAAAGCCGAGCGAGGATGCGAGATGCATGCCGTGCATCACCGTTCCGCGAATCCGGTACGAAACGCCGAGGCAGGCATTCGCATCCCGGATATTCCCCTCCTGCAGACAGTCACGGATTCTTGTGCTGGAAACCGGAGCGTTTCCGTAGAAAACCCGGGGCAGGCATTCATATTCAAAACCAAGGGCAGCGGACACGCTCTTAAGAAAGGCGGGATTCCCCCTTCTCCCCTTCCCGAAGCAGAAATCTTCGCCGGAAATAAGGGCTTTTGCGTGAAGCTTTGATACCAGGATGTCTTCGGCAAAAGTTTCCGCGCTGATTTCGGAAAACGCCTTTGTAAACGGAACCCGGACCAGGATTTCCGCACCGAGTTTTCGAAGCGCTTCGGCCTCTTCCGACGGATCCAGGAGGCTTTTTCTGTCCGTTCCCGTGTTCATATCGATCATCAGCACGAGCGGGACCAGCCCCTCACTCTTTTTTTCTGCCGCGGCAAGGATCAGCTCCCTGTGTCCCCGGTGCAGTCCGTCGAATTTACCGACCGTCACCGCAGTCCGGATCCCGGACGAAAACACCTGATCCGAAAGATCTGTAATGATCATCTATTCCCTCTTGAGAAACATTTTTTCGGGCACGAGCATCTCGGCGCCCGCATCCAGCCGGTAAACTCCCCGGAAAACGCCCGAAGCATCGCGGACTTTATAGCGTCCGTCCGGATTATCCGTATCGGGCAGTTCCCGGATCAGGCGGTCCGAAGGAAGCCGGTTTCCGTTCATGAGAAGCCGTGATAAATCCCCGGGGATTGTGAGATCCGGGAAAGGAAGCACCTGATCCACGGGAAGAATCAGTGATTCGAGCTGCTCCTCGTTTTTGGCCTGCTCGATTTCACACAGCGTATAAGCATGCTCCAGATCGAAAATCCCGTGCCGAAGCCGACGAAGCCCGCTCATGCAGGCAGCAAGACCGGCTTTTTTTCCGATATCCTCGCAGAGCGTGCGGATATAGGTGCCCTTTTCACAGTTCACCAGGAAACGGACGCGGGGAAGTTCCATGGACAGGATCCTTATATCGAGGATCTTAAGAGATACCGGTTTTCTTTCGACGCTTACACCTTTTCTTGCGAGTTCGTACAATTTCTTCCCGTTGATTTTTTTAGCGGAAACCATCGGCGGAACCTGTTCATAAGGACCGATAAAGGAAAGGATCACCTCTTCTGCGCTGCGTTCGGATATCGTCGGATCCGTTTCCGAGACCGTTGTGCCCCAGATGTCTCCGGTATCCGTACTTCGTCCGAAAAGGATTTCAGCCTCGTAGACTTTTGTCCCGTCCGGAAGGTAATCGCAGAGTTTTGTCGCACTTCCCAGGAAAACCGGCAGCACACCGGTCGCCTGCGGGTCGAGCGTCCCGCCGTGTCCGATTTTTTTCATCCGCAGGATTCCGCGGAGTTTTGCGACGACGTCGAAGGAAGTATAATCCTGCTCTTTGTCGACAATCAGCACGCCGTCCATTCAGATTTCCTCCGAAGGAAGCAGTTTCCGGATCTCCTCTGCAGCCCGTTCGGGATCCTGATCAAAAGAAAAGCCGGCTGCTTTCACATGACCGCCGCCGCCGTAGCGGAGGGCGATTTTCGCGACGTCGACGTCACATTTGGAGCGAAGACTGCCTTTCCAGCTGCCGTCCTCGAACTGATACATGAACAGGACGACACGGGCTTCCCGGGCTTCGTTCATCGAAGCGACGACGGAACCGAGTTCGGTCGGATCGATGCCGTAGCGTTTCTGCATCTCAAGGTCACAGCAGCCGTACAGGAAATGTTCCTCCCGGAAAAGCCGGCTGTTTTTAATGATTTCTCCGGTGATTTTCATCTCCGTCAGCGATTTTTCAGTGAAGGACTTTTCAATGATCTTTGTAAACGGAATTCCCCGCGCGATGAGATCGGATACGATCATGACGGTTTCCGGGCTGACATTGTCAAAGCGCAGCGCACCGGTATCGTGGATGATGCCGGTATACAGGCAGACAGCGGTATCAAAGCCGATCCGGTCACGCTGCATCAGCCGATACAGCACTTCACAGGCTGAACTCGCCCTGGGTTCGACCCGGTTCACCTTTCCGAAAGCCGTACAGGTCTGGTGGTGATCGATGCAGACCGTGTTTTCGCAGGCCCTGAAGGCCTCGATCCCGGCACCGATCCGGTTTTCCGCCGCAGCGTCGAGGGAAATCACGAGGTCGAATTTCTCTCCCGCACCGTCGTCACAGCGCACCGGACAGTCCTTGACCAGGAAACGGATCCCGTAGGGAAGTTCCTGCAAAAAAGGGACAATTTCCAGTGACGGTACATTGTCCCTCAGGTAATGATATGCTGCCATGACGGAACCCGCGCAGTCGCCGTCCGGGCGGACATGCCCGACAATTGCGACACGGCGGATCCCGTCCGTAATGCATGAAAGAAGATTATTCATACTGCTCTTCATCTTCCTGTTCTTCGCCCCGCGCTTCCCTGGCTTTCCTGTCCTGCGCCGAAACTTCGTCGATCAGCCTGGACATGGAGATGCCGTGTTCGATCGACTGGTCTTCGATAAACACAAGCTCGGGCGTGTTCCTGAGATTGATGGACCGGGCAATCGAACGCCGCAGGAAAGGCGCCGCGGATTTCAGTCCCTCCATCGTTTCTTTTCTGGCCTGATCATCTGCAAGCACGGAAATATAGGCTTTGCAGATCTTGAGATCTGTTGTCACTTCGCAGGAAACGACGGTGGTCATCGGATGAACCCGGGGATCCTTCAGTTCTTCCTGGATCAGACGTCCCAGCTCCCTCCGGACTTCCGTATTGATGCGAAGCGAACGCATGCTGCCTTTTTTCATCGCATCTCTCCTTATTTTCTTTCCACCTGGACCATCTTGTAGACTTCAATCTGGTCGCCTTCCATGATGTCGGTGAATTTTTCAAAAACGATACCGCATTCGAATCCCTCGCGGACTTCCCTTACATCGTCCTTAAAACGCTTGAGCGATGCGATCGGGCCGTCGAAGATCTGGTCTTTGCCGCGGGTGATGCGGGCGTTTGCACCGCGCTCGATCGTTCCGTCAAGCACATAGGAGCCGGCGATCATGCCGACGCCTGATGAACGGAAGGTCATGCGGATTTCCGCGTGGGCAATAACCCGTTCCTCGTAAACAGGAGCAAGCATGCCTTTCATTGCGGATTCGACGTCTTCGATTGCCTGATAAATGACCCGGTACAGCCTCAGGTCCACATGCTCCTGCTCCGAAAGCGCCTTGGCCTGCGCGTCGGGACGTACATTGAAGCCGATGACAAGAGCGTTTGAAGCGGATGCCAGCGCTACGTCGGATTCGTTGATGAGGCCGACTGCGCCGTGGATAACCTTGACCTGCACTTCCTCATTGGAAAGCTTTTCGAGAGACTGGCGCACCGCTTCCACGGAACCCTGCACGTCGGCTTTGACGACGATCGGGAGTTCCTTGATATTGCCCGCCTGAATCTGTTCGAACAGGCCGTCCATCGTAAGCCTGCCCTTGGTCTCGGCAAGCATTTTCTTCTTTTCTTCGGCAATGAAGGTCTCGGCATAGGAACGCGCATCGCGCTCGTTTTTATGGCCGATTGCCACTTCGCCCGCATTCGGAACGCCTGAAAGTCCGAGGATTTCCACCGGCGTCGAGGGCGTCGCGCTCTTCATCGCATTGCCGTCCGCATCCAGCATCGCGCGGACTCTTCCGTAGAAGGAACCGGCAGAAACGAAGTCGCCGACCTTTAAGGTCCCCTTCTGCACAAGCACCGTCGCCACCGGACCGCGGCCCTTGTCGAGCTTCGCCTCGATGACGATGCCGCGCATTTCGCGGTTCGGGTTTGCCTTAAGTTCCTTGACTTCTGTAAGAAGCAGGATCATCTCGAGAAGGCTGTCGATATTCTCATGGGTTTTTGCGGAAACCGGAACGAAAATCGTCGATCCGCCCCAATCTTCAGGAACGAGGTCGTATTCCGACAGCTCCTGTTTGACGCGGTCCACATTGGCCGCGGGTTTGTCGATCTTGTTGACCGCGACAATCACGTCGACGCCGGCTGCCTTCGCATGGTTGATCGCTTCCACGGTCTGCGGCATGACGCCGTCGTCCGCCGCTACGACAAGGATCGCGATGTCCGTCGCCTGGGCGCCGCGCATACGCATCGCCGTGAAGGCTTCATGACCGGGCGTGTCGAGGAAAGTGATTTTTTCGCCGTTGCATTCGACCATGAAAGCGCCGATATGCTGAGTGATGCCGCCGGCTTCACGCGATGTGACGTTCGTCGAACGGATTGCGTCGAGAAGCGAGGTTTTGCCGTGGTCGACGTGACCCATGACGCAGACGACAGGCGGCCGCTTGACCATGGTCTTCTCGTCTTCTTCTTCCTCCCGGAGAAGTTCTTCAATGACGTCCACCTGAACTTCATGGTCGCACAGAATATCATATCCGATTGCGATTTCTTCGGCTTCCTCGTAAGGAATCTCGGAGTTTACGGTCAGCATTTTGCCCTGCAGGAACTGCTTTTTGATGATGTCCGCGGGCTTCATCTTCATCTTTTCAGCCAGTTCTTTCAGCGTAATCACGTCGGGAAGGGTAATCATCCGGATGACTTCCTCTTCCTTCTTCTGCTGCTGCGGCTTCTGGCTCTTCAGATTGCTGTTTTTGGAAAGATTCTTGAAGTTTTCGGCTTTCTTTCCCGTGCGGTCGCGGTCCTGGCGCTGGCGGTCGAGCGTTTTCCCGTTCGCGTTGTTTTTCTTGCGGGAGTCATTCTTGGCGGGCGCTGCGGCATCCGAAGATACGGCAGACGAACGGTTGTCCCGGGTAAATCTGCTGCCTGTCTTTTCGCCGGGTTTCTGGCCGAAAAGGCCGCGGTTCTGACCCTGTGCGGGTCTGCCCTGCCCCTGGCCGCCGGGTCTTCCCTGACCCTGAGGGGTCCTGCCCTGAAGCGGTGATCCGGAAGGCCTGCCCTGGCCGTCTCTTCTCTGGGAGAATGTGCTGCGCTGGCCGTCGGAAGGTCTCCTTCCCTGAGAAGGCTGACGCTGCCCCTGACGGTCCCCGCCTTCCTGCGAACGAAGCTCCCTGGCGCGGGCTTCCTTTTCCTCGCGTTCCCGGTAAACATTCCTGAGAGGTCCCATGTTGCGGTCGAAAATCGAACGCACGGGCGCTTTCTCGGATACCGGTTTTTCTGTTTTCGGTTTTTCCGCCTTCGGTTTTTCGCGGACAGGCGCGGGTTCAGGTTCCGAAACCGCGCTGACTTCCTGAGAAACTGCGGTTTCAGGAGATTCGGCATCTTTTGCCGGCGCCGGCTCTGCGATGATTTCCGGAGTCTTCTGCCCTTCTTCAGGCAGCGACACACTCACGGGAGCCTCTTTGACTTCGGGCACCGCCGCTTCCTGAACTTCGGGAAGCACTTCTGCGACGACTTCCTGAATTTCTTCTTTTTTCGGTTTCGGACGGACAGGGCGCGCGGCCTCTTCCTTCACATAATCCCGGTACTGTTCTGCGGTCGTCGGGACATTCGGACGGATCACATGCCGTTCCTGAGGATTCTGCGGATTCGGGCGAACCGGTTTTCCCTGCTGTGTCCGGGAGGGATTCCTGCGCTCGTCCTGGGGCGGACGCTTCCGGTCCTGTGAGCCGGAAATGACGGAACTCCCCTGGGATTTCATGAAATTTTTGTTGGAAGCATTCTCCGGCCGGAACAGAAGCACCGGCTTTTTCTTTTTCGGTGCTTCTCCCTGCGGAGCCTTCGCTTTATCGGGAGCCGGTTTCTTTTCGGCAGCCTTCGGGGCTTCCTTTCTCAGAGCCGGATCCTGCTTTTTCGAAGCGTCCATTTTCTTTTCGGGATTTTCTGACATCTCTTTACTCACCTTTTTCTCCTCTTTTTTCTCCGATGCAAATCTTTTGCGCACTTTTCCTGCAGTCTCATCATCGATACCGGAAGCCGGCTTTCTGTCATCGCCAAGGAACTCGATGATCTTCGTACTGTCCGTGCCGATTTCTTTCGCTAGTTCATAAATCCGGATCATGGGTCCCCCTTTCTTCCTGCAGCAGTCCGTCGATTTTTCCGAGAAGCGACTCCGAAAAGCCCTGGTCCGTGACTGCAGCGCTCGCACGGTACCGAAGACCGAGCGCCCGTCCGATGGATTCTTTATCCGAATACACTCTCAGAGGAACCGAATAACTGCGGCATTTGTCAAAAAACAGTTTTTTTGTATTCTCGGATGCGTCCGAGGCGATGATGACCAGCCGGGCTTTTCCTTCTTTTACTGCCTTTTCCGTTGCAAATTCACCGGAAACAAGCTGCCCCGCCTTTCTGGCAAGTCCCATCATAGATAATATTCTGTCCAAAATTATTCTGAAAGCTCCTTTAGCAGTTCTTCATAAACCGCATCTTCCGCACGCATGGAAAATGCCCGGTCCAGCGCGCGTTTTTTCTTCATGTCCCTGAAGCATTCCGGACGGCCGCACAGATACGCGCCGCGTCCGTTCATCCGCCCCGTAGGATCATAATGAATCCCCTCCGGTGTCTTTACGATCCGGAGCAGCTCTCTTTTATCCCTGATTTCTCCGCATACGATACAGGTCCTCTGCGGTATTTTTTTCTTAGTCAAAGTTTGTGCTCCTGTAATATAGATATCAGGCGGAGTGAGAACGGTTTATTCTTCAGAAGGCGCACTGTCATAATCTCCGGCGTCTTCATATCCCTCTTCGGAATATTCGCCTTCGTAATTCTCATCGTATTCGCCTTCTTCGTACCCGTCTTCGTCATAACCTTCCTCGTAATCGTCGAAGAGGCCTTCTTCCTGCGCCTGGGACTCGGACTTGATGTCGATCTTAAAGCCCGTAAGTTTTGCGGCAAGACGCGCGTTCTGGCCTTTCATGCCGATCGCGAGAGACAGCTGGTTGTCCGGTACGACGACGAGCGCCGCGTGTTCGTCTTCATCGGCCGCGACCGCGATGACCTTGGCCGGAGAAAGCGCGTTTTCAACAAAACGGGCCGGGTTCTCGTCCCAGTGCACGATATCGATCTTTTCGCCGTGCAGCTCGTTGACGATCGGGGTGATACGGGAACCGTTCACACCGATGCAGGCGCCGATCGGATCGATTGTCGGATCCTTGGAGCTTACGGCCATCTTGGTGCGGGAACCGGCTTCACGGCTGATTGCGCGGATTTCGACGATTCCGTCCTTGATTTCGGCCACTTCCAGTTCGAAAAGGCGCCGTACCATGTTGGCTTTGGTCCTCGAGATCTGGACACGCGGACCTTTGCCGCCGTCTTTCATTCCGACGACGTAAACCTTGATATGCTGAGTGGGCTGGAAGGTTTCACCGGGGATAATGTCTTCCCTTGTCAGGATCGCGTCCGCTTTCCCGAGGTTCACGCTGACGATTCCGTTCATCACACGCTGGACGACACCGGTCATGATGTCATGCGCACGGCTGTTGAAGTAGTCGCTGATCGTCTGACGCTCCTCTTCACGGATCTTCTGCAGGATGATGCTCTTGGCATTCTGCGCCGCGATCCGGCCGAATTCCCTGGACTTCACTTCAACCCGGACAGTTCCGCCGATTTCAGCCGAAGGATCAATTTCTTTCGCCTTTTCCGGAAGAATCTGCGTGTTGGGGTTTTCCACCTTCTCGACTACGGTCTTTTCCTGCAGGATCGTAAAATCGCAGGTCTCGCGGTCTATGGAAACCGTAATATTCTCCGCAGAACCGAAGTTGTTTTCGCAGGCCTTCACGAGCGATGCGTCGATCGCGTCGAACAGCACGTCCTTGCTGATTCCTTTTTCCTTTTCCAGAAGATCGAGCGCCTCCATGAGCTCCTTGTTCATTTGATTTTTCCTCCTAAGTGATTGCGCATTATGCGTCCCAGTCCACATATTCGCGGATCAGTGCGATATTCTTTTTTTCGAATACAATTTTCTGTTCGCCGGTATCGACCGTCACCGTTTCTTTGTCCCATGATTCCAGGTCCCCGACCCACTCCTTTTCGTCAAGAACAGCCTGAAACGTCCGGATTTCCACGGGTTTCCCGATATTTCTAATATAATCTTTTTCTTTTTTCAACGGCCGTCCGAGTCCCGGGCTGGAAACCTCCAGCGTATAGGGATCGGGGATGAAATCGTCCCGGTCCAGTTCCGCACTGAGATACCGGCTGACGGTTTCGCAGTCATTGATGCTGACGCCGCCTTCCTTGTCGATGTAGTAACGCAGATACCAGCTGCCGGCCTCTTTCACGTATTCCACATCCACAAGAGACAGTCCGTGTTCCAAAAGAAATTTCATTGAAAGCGCTTCCGCTTTTCTTTCAATCTCATCATGCTTTGCCATAATCCGCTCCTGTGTCCGTTTTTGATACGCTGTAAATGCCGCGGCACATTGTGTGTCAAAATAAACCGGTTTTTTTGACCCGCCGCATCAAAAAAGCGGGCTCTTTTAAAGCCCACTTTTCAAGTACAGCGTCAAGTATACCACGATTTTTCAGGAAAATCAAGGTTTTTTTCAAATTAATTCACAGGTTTTCAGCAGTATCCGATCTCTTCAGCAAGTTTTTTCTCGATGATCACGGTCGCGTCGCGGTGCATCCGCATGAAGGTGCAGGGGCACATCGGATCGATTTTGTCTTTCATGAGGAGTTTTGCCGCCGCATCCTGCTTATTGCCGCTTATGATCATGAGAAGGCGCTTTGCACGCATGATATTGCCCATGCCCATGGTAACCGCGTGCGTCGGAACCTCTTCCTTTGACGCGAAGAAGCGCTTGTTGGCCTCGATCGTGCTGTCGTCGAGCGTTTCTTCGTGCGCGCCGTCGTACAGCGTCGCGCCGGGCTCGTTGAAGCCCAGGTGTCCGTCCGGACCGACGCCGAGAACCTGGATTTCGATATCGGTCCTGTCAAGGATATCATTGAATTCCTTCAGGTTTTCCGCAACGTCGCCGATTCCCTTCGCTACATAGGTGTTGGCTTTGTCGATATTGATGTGATCGAAAAGATTGTCGTTCATGAAGTAGCGGTAGCTCTGGTCATGCGTTCCCGGGAGGCCGACGTATTCGTCGAGGTTCACGGAATGGATTCCTGAGAAATCCAGCCCTTCTTCTCTGCAGCGGCGCGCAAGTTCCCTGTACATTCCGACCGGGCTGGAGCCTGTTGCAAGTCCCAGTGTGCACTCCGGATTCTCACGGACGATTTTCTCGATAATGTCGGCGCCTTTTTTTGCGCCTTCTTCGTAACTGTCAACAACGATTACTTTCATGTGTGCTGCCTTTCTTTTTAAATCATTGAATCTCAAAAAGCTGTATCAGTATTTCTCTACGACTTCGCCGTCCCGCTTCCAGATGCTGTTCGCAGGCACGACGCCGCGGACGCAGGAAGTCGGATAAATGTTGCTGTCCCGGCCGATCACGGTACCCGGATTCAGCACGCTGTTGCAGCCTACTTCGACCCGGTCGCCGAGCATTGCGCCCATCTTCTTTAAACCGGTTTCGATCTGCTGCGTGCCGTCCTTCACGACGACGAGCTTTTTGTCGCTCTTTACGTTCGACGTGATCGAACCAGCCCCCATATGGGACTTGTAACCGAGAATCGAATCGCCGACATAGTTGTAATGCGGAACCTGCACATTGTCAAACAGAATCACGTTTTTAAGCTCCGTGGAGTTTCCGACGACGCAGTTTTCACCGACAATCGCCGATCCGCGGACAAAAGCCCCCGGGCGCACTTCCGTGCCGTGCCCGATGATGCAGGAGCCGCAGATGTTCGCGTTCGGATAAATCTTTGCGTCTTTCGCGATCCAGACGTCTTCCTGGGGGTGGTCAAATTCGTCCTCCGGGAGGTTTCTGCCGATTTCCGTAAGGAGTGTTTTAATCCCGGAAAGCGCTTCCCAGGGCCAGGTGAATTTCCGGAGGTATTCCTTCACCTCGGGATAAGTATGGTCGAGGTCATATAAATCATTGATCGTATACATGGTTTTCGCCCTTTCTTTTATGCCGCTTCCGAATATGCATCAGCGGACTTTCACGAGATGGCCGGATGTGCGCATGGCGTCGATGATCTGATCGACCTCTTTCTCGCAGTCTTCTTTCGTTCCGGCTTCCGACATCACGCGGAGCACCGGCTCCGTTCCGGAAGCCCGCAGCAGTACGCGGCCGTTGCCGCCAAGCTCTTCCGTACATTTTTCCACCGCAGCTTTAACCGCAGGATCCGCAAGCGTTCCCGCCTTGTCGTCCACCTCGACGTTTTTCAGAACCTGGGGATACATCGTCACGCCCGCAGCGAGAGCCGACAGCGGAAGGTTCGTATCAATCATGATGCTCATCACCATAATCGCCGTGATCAGGCCGTCGCCGGTATGCGCGTATTTGCGGAAAATAATGTGGCCGGACTGTTCGCCGCCGATCATGAAGTCGTTTTCCTTCATGTTTTCGTACACATAACGGTCGCCGACAGCGGTCTTTTCATAACGGATATCCAGTTCGTCCAGGGCCTTGTACAGGCCGAAATTGGACATAACCGTCGTGACGAGCGTATTGCTCTTGAGCATTCCGCGCTGCTTCATCCATTTCGCGCAGATGTACATGATCTTGTCGCCGTTGACTTCCTGGCCGTTCTCATCCACCGCGAGGCAGCGGTCCGCATCGCCGTCAAACGCAAAACCGACATCCAGCTTGTAGGTCTTTACATATTCCTTCAGGCCTTCGATATGGGTGGAACCGCAGTTGAAGTTGATGTTTACGCCGTCCGGCTCCGCATTGATCACATAGGATTTTGCACCGAGCGCGTCGAAAACGGAACGCGCGATCATCCAGGATGCGCCGTTGGCGCAGTCCAGGCCTACTTTATGTTTTTCAAAGGAACGGGTCGCAATGCCCATGAGATATCCGATATAGCGGTTTCTGCCCGAATAGAAATCGATGGTTTTTCCGATTTCAGCATCCGTTGCCCAGGGAAGCTCCTCCGGCTCGCCGTCGATAAAACGTTCCAGCTCATCCTGCAGGTCATCGTCCATCTTCTCCCCTTCGTAATTCAGGAGTTT
>CACYBV010000137.1 GCA_902772745.1 uncultured Eubacteriales bacterium | reverse complement strand
CTTCCGGAGGTAAAAGACTCCGGCCTTCCCCTCTTCCGCCGTGAATACCGCTCCCGTCCCGCTTTCCACCTCTTCGAGGACCGCGACGGCTTCCTCCTGTCCTACCTTCAGGCCCTTCTCCGGCAGGTCTGATTCCGCCTTCCCCAGGGCACGATGCCAAAGCCTTGGCTTACTTCAGCTGCACACGGCCGAAACGCGCGAGTTTCTCGTTGGCTGCGGATTCGGAAACAGCGAAGGCGATGTTGATCGCGTGGTCGGAGATGCGCTCAAGGGCAGATACGATATCAGAGAAATAGATGCCGGCTTCTGCGGTGCAGAGTCCCTGGTTCAGACGCTCGATATGCGACTGCTGCAGGGACTGCTCCATATCGTCCACCTCATCTTCGAGACGCTTGATCTCCTCCATATGGACTTCGTTTTCCTTCTCGCCGAACATTTCGAGCGCCTCGTCAATCATCAGATTGACCTTTCCCATCATCTCTTTCAGCTCCGCAATGCTGCTGTCCGAAAAAGTGACATTGTTTTCCGCCATCTGGATCGTATAGCCGCGGATATTGTCCGCATAGTCGCCGATCCGCTCGATATCGCTGACGACATGGAAATAGCCGGAAATACGGCCCGCATCGGCGAGGGGCAGCGTATTCTGGTTGATCTTGACGAGATAATTGCTGATCTTAATGTTGAGGAAATCGATGTAAAGCTCCGTATCCTCGACTGCCCGTACTTTTTCCGCGTCGGAAGAATAGAGACAGTTCATCGCGAGGTTCAGGTTATCCTTGGCCATATGCGCCATGCGGTAAATTTCCTGAACGGCGAGATAGACCGCAATCGCCGGGTTCGGGAAGGCATTTGATATGAAGCGCGTAACGAGCTGGCCTTCGCTCTCCTCCTCGTCATCGCCCGGAACAAGGATGTAGGTGAGTTTGATCAGAAGGTTCATCAGCGGATAGAAAACGATCACCATGAAGATCTTGAACAGGAAATGCGCGAAAGCGATGTTCCGTCCGAGAGATCCGGCGTCGGAGTTTCCGCCGGCGATAAAGACAATCACCTTCTCAATCTGCGGGCCGAAGAAAGTCAAAAGAAGGAAAAGGATAACTGATCCGAAGACATTGAACAGAAAATGGATCAGCGAAGCCCGTTTTGCGTTCTTCGATCCGTTCAGTCCGGAAAGAAGCGCCGAAGTGCAGGCGCCGATGTTGCAGCCGAGGATGACGTAAAGGCAGATATCCAGGTTGACCAGTCCCTGCGAAGCCATGACGACGAGAATCGAAACCGTTACTGAGGAGCTCTGTACAACAGAGGTGATCACAAGTCCCAGAAGAAGCCCGACGAACGGGTTTTTGAAGCCCTGAAGCACATGCTGAACCGCAGGAATTTCGTTCAGTGAAGACATCGACTCGGACATCGCGCTGATTCCGAGGAAAAGAAGACCGAACCCGAGAACGATATCTCCGCTCTTCCGGATGATCGGACGCTTCACGTAGTGTGACATGAACGCACCGAGGAAGACAAAGATCGGCGCAATCGCGGAGAGCTTGAAAGCTACCAGCATGGCGGTCACCGTGGTGCCGATATTCGCACCCATGATGACGCCGGAAGCTTCCACGAGAGTCATCAGTCCGGAATTGACGAAGCTTACCACCATGACCGTTGCGGCGCTTGATGACTGGATCAGCGCTGTGAAGAAAGTGCCGACGACCAAGCCGAAGAAGCGGTTTTTCGTGAATTTTTTCAGGATATCGCGAAGTTTATTGCCCGCGACACGTTCGATTCCGCGGCTCATCAGGTTCATACCGTAGATGAACATGCCGAGTCCGCCGACCAGTGCGATGATTATCCAACCCATAAAAGTTCCTCGCTGATTGTTTTGCAGACATAAGATGTCCGGATCAAACAGTTACACTTTTTTTTCAAGTTCATCAAGGTACTCGAGCGCGCTGTGTGAAGCAACATTGCCCTCTCCCGCAGCTTTCGTATACTGATAAGGCCGTCCGGTGCAGTCTCCCGCAGCATAAACACCCGGGAGGTTTGTTTCCATCCTGCGGTTCACGCGAATGTGGTTGTCTTCAGTCTCAAGCCCCTTTAAAAGACTTGAAAGGCTGATGCTGTCTCTGAGGATGAAGATCCCGTCGATTTCCAGTTTTCCGGACGCGAGCTCAAGCGCACTCACTTTCATCGCGCCTTCGATTCCGAGAATGCGTTCCTTTCGAACCGTTACGTTCTCCGGAAGCACGCCGATGGAAGGATACTGCGGAAAATACTGCACATCAGCCGCGATTTCCGCAAGGTACCGGACTTCATGTTCGAAGCGCGCGTTATTGCAGAGAACCGCGATTTTTTTCCCGCGGTACAGCGAGCCGTCGCAGGTTGCACAGTAGCTGACGCCGCGTCCGAGGAATTCCGCTTCGTTTTTCAGCGTCGCTTTTACGGAAACGCCGGTCGCAAGAATCACGGTTTTCGCTTCAAAGAAATCCGCGCCTGCCATCAGCGCGTAATGATCTCCGAAAGGCACGATCTCATTGATCATGGATTCGTTGATTTCAAGGCCCATTTTCTCCGCCTGGTCCATAAAAGCATTTTGGAGTGTCTCGCCGGAAGCAGCATAAAACCCGGGATAATTCAGGATCTGTTCCGCCTTCCGGATCTTTTCGCTCAACGTTTTTGAACCGAACCAGAGAAAGTTTTTGTTGTGAATTTTAAGATTCAGCGCCGCGGAAAGACCCGCGGGGCCGGTGCCGATGACAGCAGAATCGTAAATCATGGTGATACCTCGGCTTTCTGCCATCCCCTGCGGCCGAAAGGAATCCTGAAGGATCCCATTCGGGAGACAAATCCCTTTATCAAGGGATTCTTCCGCTCGCTTCGCAGGCTGGAGATGGTATATAATTAATCATACCAGATCCGTTTCAAATTGAAAAGCCCCAGAAGCATTTTTTCAGGAACTGAAACGGGTTTCGCAGTAAATACAGCGGTAAATCCGCTTTTCACGGTCCGAAAGGGCAAAAATCTGCGGGAGCTCCTGCTCGGTCGAGCTGATGCAGCGCGGGTTTTTGCAGCGGAGCACATTCACGAGGCGCTCCGGCGCAGGTATGCTCTTCTTTTCGATGAGCTCTCCGTCGCGGATAATATTCACGGTCGCCTCCGGGTCGACATAGCCGATCACATCAAGGTCGACGTCTGTAATTCCGTCGATTTTGATGATGTCCTTCCTGCCGAGTTTGCGGCTTGTCACATTCTTCATGATTGCAACCGTAAGGGAAGGGTCGGAAAGCCCGAGAAGCTCATAAAGCTTCATTGCAGAGCCTGCGCGAAGGTGGTCAATCACGATACCGTTCTGAATTGAATCTACAGTCATGCCCTGCTCCTTTCCGGAAGCGTTTTCAATGTCCCTGCTTCGTATAAGAGCTTCAGGATCAGCGCCATCCGCATATATTTACCGTTTTTCACCTGTTTGAAATAACAGGCTCTCGGGTCGTCGTCGATCGCGACACTGATTTCATTGACGCGCGGAAGCGGATGCATTACGGAAAGATCCTCCCGCGCCGACCGCATTTTGTCCGGTGTCAGAATATAGCTGTCCTTCAGCCTGAGGTAGTCTTCCTCGTTGAAGAAGCGCTCGCGCTGGACACGGGTCATATAGAGGATATCAAGGTCTCCGATGACTTCCATCAGGTCCGAAGTCTGCTCGTAAGGAATGTTTTTCTCCTTCAGCACGGATTTGACATAGCTCGGCACCTTCAGCTCCTCCGGGGAAATCAGCACAAAGCGGTTTCCCTCGTATCGGCTCATAGCCGAGATCAGCGAATGCACCGTCCGTCCGAATTTGAGGTCGCCGCAGAGGCCGATCGTGAGGTCCGTAAAACGGCCCTTTTCACGCCAGATTGTGAGGAGGTCCGCCAGTGTCTGCGTCGGATGCAGGTGCCCGCCGTCGCCGGCGTTGATCACAGGAATCGACGCGTTCGCCGCCGCGACAAAAGCCGCGCCTTCCTTCGGATGCCGCATCGCGATGATGTCCGCGTAGCAGCTGACGGTTTTCGCGGTATCCGCTACGCTTTCTCCTTTCGCAGCGGAGCTGGAATTCGCGCTCGATACGGAAAGCACGTTTCCTCCGAGCTCGTACATCGCCGCTTCAAAGCTCAGCCTGGTCCTTGTCGAAGGCTCGAAAAAGAGCGTCGCAAGCTTTTTATGACGGCAGACTTCGGCGTATTTTTCCGGATCGGCGATGATATCTTCCGCGGTTTCAATGAGCTCCCGGAGTTCCTCCGTCGAAAGGTCCAGAATGTCAATGAGAGATCTCATACCGTCCCTCCGATCCAGCTTTCATCAGAAGGATTGTTTCGGAAACGGATCAGCCGCTCGACGTCTTCGGGCCTGATATATCCCTCGTCCGCGGCGGCCTGCGCGATGACATCAAAATTCGTCAGGGATACGTTTTTCACATCAGCTTCCGCAAGGCGCTTCAGTCCCTTTTCCATTCCGTAGGTGAAGATCGACGCGATCCCAAGCACATCGGCGCCGTTCTGCCGCAGCACTTCCACAACCTCCAGCACCGATCCGCCGGTCGAAATCAGATCCTCCACAACGACCGTTTTCTGTCCCGGTTCGAGTTTCCCTTCGATCTGGTTCTGCCGGCCGTGATCCTTCGCCCCGGAACGGACATAGCCCATCGGAAGCCCCATGAGATATCCGGTAATCGCCGCATGCGCAATGCCCGCAGTCGAAGTGCCCATCAGCACTTCCGCATCCGGATAATTCTCCCGGATCATTTCCGCGAGTCCGTTTTCCACATCCGTTCGTACTTCCGGATCCGACAGCGTCAGCCGGTTATCGCAGTATACCGGGCTTTTGATGCCCGATGCCCAGGTAAAGGGCTCCTCCGGGCGGAAAAACACCGCTTTGATTTTCAGCAGGTCTCTTGCGATCAGTTCTTCTCGTGTCATCATATCCTTCCTTTCATGTATTGCAGAGCTTCCTTGCGTATCGCCCCCCGCCTGTAATCACCCCGAGCCGAGAGTATCTTCGTTTCTCCCGGGAAGACCTGGAACCGGCCACGAAAGAGAAATGCAATCCCGCAGGCGGATTCCGGGAATCTCTGGCGAGTACTGCGGCTCACGGGTAATCTCAGCCGACAAACTCCGAGACGGCGCGGCGGTAAGCCGCAACGGGGTCGGGGGCGGCGGTAACAGGCCGGCCCATGACGATATAGTCGGAGCCGATGGTCCGCGCTTCTAAGGGGCTCATAACCCGTTTCTGGTCGCCGATTTCGCCGCCGGGGAACCGTACGCCCGGCGTGACAGTCAGGAATTCGGAGCCAAGGGCCTGGTGAACTTTTCCTGCCTCAAGCGGCGAGCAGACAATACCGTCGAGTCCGGCTTTTTTAGCGTTTTCCGCGTAATGCATCACAACATCACTGATATCCGTACCGCGGATTAGGAGGTCCTCTTCCATCGTTTTCTGGTCGGTAGACGTAAGCATAGTCACCGCGAGGAGCTTCGGCCGCGAGCCGTCGGGCCGGGTCAGGCCTTCGAGAGCCGCCTCCATCATACGGACCGTTCCGCCCGCATGAACATTCGTGAGATCAACGTCGAGATCCCGAAGCACTGCCATCGCTTTTTTCACCGTATTCGGAAT
>CACYBV010000136.1 GCA_902772745.1 uncultured Eubacteriales bacterium | reverse complement strand
GTCTCCTTCTCGATGAAGTCGGCCGGGACTTCCTTGTTGGAGCAGAACTGCGGCTTCAGCGCGGCGGTCTGCATCGCGATGTTCTTGCCCATCTCCTCAAGTTCGGGCGTGACGACGTCGGACTCGACCTTCACAAGGACGCCGATCTTGCCGCCGGCGTGGATGTAGGAAGAGATGAAGCCTTCCTCAACTTCCATGCGCTCGAAGCGGCGGATATGCATGTTCTCGCCGATGAGAGAAATCATCGAGGACAGCTTTTCCTGAACCGTCATAGAGGTATCCAGCGCCCAGGGCATCTGGAGGAAAGTATCAACATCTGCGACATCGCTGTTCAGAAGCTGGTCGGCGATTTCCGCAACATAATTCTGGAAGGTATCGTTCTTCGCGACAAAGTCGGACTCGGCGTTTACTTCTACGGTCACGGCCTTCCTGCCGTCCGCGGATACCGCGTTCTTGACAATGCCTTCTGCGGCGATGCGGCCGGCCTTCTTCTCGGCGCCTGCGAGACCTTTTTCACGCAGGTAGTCGATGGCCTTGTCCATGTCGCCGTCACAGGCAACGAGCGCCTTTTTGCAGTCCAGCATGCCGGCGCCGGTGGTTTCACGAAGCTCTTTTACCATTGCAGCAGTAACATTCATATTCAAAATCCTCCGTATAATCGATCTGTCGGTCTCAAAACCTTACTCTTCGTCTTCTGCGGTCTCTTCTGCGGGAATTTCTTCCTCAGCGGTTTCCGGAGCCGGGGTAACTTCGTTGGCCTCGCCCTGATGCGCTTCGACAACGGCATTCGCCATCGTGTCGACGATCAGCTTCACGGCGCGGATTGCGTCGTCGTTGCCGGGGATGACATAGTCAAGCTCTTCCGGATCACAGTTGGTGTCGCACATGCCGATCAGCGTGATGCCCAGGGAATGTGCTTCCTGTACGCAGATGCGCTCTTTCTTGGGATCGATGATGAAAATCGCATCCGGGATTTTGCGCATGTTCTTGATGCCGCCGAGGTTCTTCTCGAGCTTTTCCCATTCCTTCTGGATCTGGGCGACTTCTTTCTTGGGAAGGACGTCAAAGGTGCCGTCTTCGGACATCTTCTCGATCTGCCTCAGACGAGCGATACGGGACTGGATGGTCTTGAAGTTTGTCAGCATGCCGCCGAGCCATCTCTGGTTGACGAAGAACATGCCGGACTTTTCCGCTGCTTCGCGGATCGCATCCTGCGCCTGCTTCTTGGTGCCGACGAACAGGATCGTGCCGCCCTGGGAAGCGATATCGGCAACAGCCTTGTAAGCCGTGTCAACCATACCGACGGTCTTCTGCAGGTCGATGATATGGATGCCGTTACGCTCTGTGTAGATGTACGGAGCCATCTTGGGGTTCCAGCGCCGGGTCTGGTGTCCGAAATGAACGCCTGCTTCCAGCAGCTGCTTCATGGAAATAACACTCATTTTCTTTTCTCCTTTTCGGTTTTTTCTTCTGCGCCCATCTTCCGCTCAAACGGCAGCTTCGCCCTTCTTCAGGGCATTCGCACCGGCCGGAGCGTCCGGACGCATGCTTTTTACAGCAACTTTGATACTATACCACAGGAATGCGGGAATTGCAAGAGAATTTCCTGAAAAAATCCGGGAAACCGCATATAAATATCAGCAGGCTGTTATCGGGGAAATCCGTAAAAACCGGTTAAAAACCGATTTTATTCTGCACGCCGGATCAGCGTCTTGTAATAATCCACCGCAGCGGGCAGACTGTAAGTGTCCAGGTACTCGTTCAGGCCGTGCATGCCCTTCATCTGGTCGGGGCCGTAGACAACAGGCGAGAAGCGGACGCAGGCATTGCAGATCCTCTGGTAATGTCTGGCGTCGGTTCCGCCGGTCATGACGTAGGGGATCAGAGGAAGACCCGGATAGACCTCGGCAATGACTTCCCTGATGAGATCGAAGGCATTACTTTGGGTATCGACCGGTTCGCAGGCCGGGTAAGCGTCGATTGTCTCGACTTCGAGATCGTATTTTTCCGCAAGTTTCCGGATTGCTTCGTTGCTCTCTTCCATGTTCTGGTGCGGAATGTAGCGGAGGTTCAGAGTGACCGAAGCCTCCTGCGGCAGAACATTGCAGCCATCCGACCCGCTCTGCATCGTCGGCGCGACGGTGGTGCGAAGAAGCGCCGCGGCCTGGGAGGAAATTGAGGGCATCAGGGCGGTAAGAAGCGGTTTGAAGAGCCAGAGATTCCCGAAAAGAAGCCGCATCCAGAAAGGCCCGTAAGGCGCCATATTGCTGAACATCTGTCCGGCTTCACGGCTCATTCTGAGCTTCATCGGACTGTGCTTCGAAAGATCCGTGATGAATTTCGAAAGCCGGACGATCGGAGAGTTTTTCGGCGGGTAACTCGAATGCCCGCCGTTCGATTTTGCGATGATTTTCAGATTCCCCTGTCCTTTCTCGAGGACGCCGACCATCGCAAAATTGCCCGCGAGTCCCTTCATAGGCTCCGTGACGACCGAGCCGCCCTCGTCGTTTACAAGGAAGGGCTTCACGCCGCGGCGTTCAAGTTCGGCGACTGTTTTCGGACAGCCTTCGCCGGAGACTTCCTCATTATTGGAACTTGAGAGATAAATGTCCTGCTCCGGTGTGAAGCCTTCCGCAAGAAGCTCCTCCACCGCCTGGAAAAAAGCCATGACCGAGCACTTGGTGTCCGCGGAGCCTCTTCCCCAGACCTTTCCGTTTTCGATATCTCCGGAGAAGGGGTCGTGTTCCCAGACGCCTTCCGCAGGGACGACGTCCTGATGTCCCATGAGAACGACCGGCCGGTCGGATTTCTTTCCCGGGAAACGGTAAAGAAGCGCGCCGTCGATCTCGGTTTTTTCCAGCTTCTCATGAACCAGAGGGAAAAGCTTTTCGAGAATTCTGTGGAATCCGAGGAACTTCTCCCGCTGGATTTCGCCTTTTCTGGAAACGGTCTCGTAACGGATCATTTCCGCAAGTTTTTCCGCGTACTTCTGCTCTCTTGCGGGATCCCTTTCAGGGACCCAATCGGATTTCTTTGCCGGCTTCAGGAGGGTTCGGATCAGGGCAGTCAGGAGAAGAAGCACGATCACTCCCAATATTCCGAGAACGATGTACAAAGCGATCATTTTCCTTCTCCCTTCTGTCCTTTCCTGAAGCTTCTGTACGCGAGGACAATCGCAAGCGCGCCGCTTGGGATCACCATCATGCTGGTCGAACCGATCAGCGAGGGAATGAATATGAAAAGCAGCGTCATTGCGGCAAGGACCACAAGGGAAATTTTCATGTCCTGACGGTAATATTTGCAGGCCATCGCGCCGAAAAGCGCCGGAACGACATTGTCAAAGGCCGGCTGCAGAGACGGCGACTGAAGGACCGGCTGCAGCGGAATCATCAGCATCACGCCGACTGCGAGAACCGCGATCGTGACAAGGGATGATGTGGCGATTGAAAGCGTCGAAATGATTTCGTTTTCGGGCGTTCCGCTCTTCACGCCGACGATATCCCGGGCATTGATTGCGCAGGGAATCTTCATGTTGATCAGGTTTCCGGTGATAAACGCGAGGTAGGATCCGCCCGCGCCGAGCATCGGAACGTAGATCAGGTATTCCGCGACACAGCTGATGAGATATACAAGGCCGACGCCGAGGAAAGCTTTCGCAGCCGCGGGAAGATTCGGAACCGCATGCAGGAAAAGGCCGATCAGGTAGGGCGCCGAAAGAAGCAGAAGAAGGACCAGCACGGTCATGAGCCGCCCGAGCCGGTGCGTGATGTTCAGATATTTTTCGTAGGCTTCACTGTTCACAGAAAGCGCGCCGTTTTCCGTGCTTTCATTTCTGCCCTGGTTTTCCCTGTTTTCCATGATATGAACCTCCTTAAGCAAACTTTCCGATGAGTACCGCGGCGGCCATGGAAAGAAGCATGGAACCCGCGACGGAAAAACTGTCCACCCAGTCTGCATGTCCTGTCTTTTTGATCCGGATAAATCCTTCCATGGCCAGCGCGGAAACAGCGGCGACCGCAAGCGGCAGCCAGTTTCCGGTAAAGGTAAACCTGCCGTTTTCCGACACGATGGTGCCGAAATAGCTGGCAATGTACGCGGAAACGAGCCCGATGAACATCGCTGTCATCGCCGTGTCGCCGAAGCGTTTGAGATCCGGTTTCTTTTTCTTCTTTTGCGCCTGAGCGGAAGCGCCGGCGCTCTTATCCTTTTTCTCTCCGCTCAGGCGTTTTGTATACGCTTTTCCGTGAAAGGTGACAAAAATCATCCCCCACATGATGCAGAAACTCATGAGAAGCGCAATTGTTACAAAGGCTTCGGGCGTCATATTCGCAATCGACAGGCTGCCGATGCCGACGGATTCCGAAGCAGCTTCCGCCACCTGTGTCTCATAGTGTAGCGCCCCGATGACCGAAAGCCGAAGCCAGGGCCAGGGCGTTCCGAGACTTCCGGAAAGCGCGATGACGCCAAGGAGAATTCCGACACTCGGAAGTACGGCAAAGGTGGCGCTCGCGGTGATCACGCGGCGCATTTTTGTGACGTCGATGCCAAGTGCTTTGCCCATCTTATAGGCGCGGACGGCAAAGACAAGGCAGATTACGGCGACGAAGAAAATAATGCCGCCGCAGATCAGGTACAGCACCGGGCTGTTCAGCAAAGATAAAAGTTCCATGGCAGGCTCCCATTAAAAATTCTGCCCGGCCCCATTCGAAATGCTGCGCATTTCCCGTACCGGCGGCCGGTTATGGAAAATATAACATGGAGGGAAGGAATAATCAACAATCATTTGACAGAAAGACTTTGATTGGCTATGATAAGGATATCACTGTGAGGAGCGTGAATGAGTATGAAAATCTATATTCCGGAAACAGATTATCAGGAAACATATGACAGTACGGTCGTTCCGTATCTTGCGGCTCACGAAGATGCGGATGATTTCTATGAAAGCTTTGATAAGGCGAAAATCCATTATACCGTCTGGAAGGCGGACGCAGATACCCTGAAGGGAACGATCGTGATTCTGCACGGCTTTACGGAGTCTGTCGTGAAGTTCCGGCCGCTCGCCTACGTTTTCCTGAACGAAGGCTATAATGTCTGCATCCCCGACCAGCGCGGACACGGGAAATCACACAGGGATGTGGAGAATCCGTCCTGGACACACGTGGATCATTTTGAGGATTATGTGAAGGATTTCGGACAGTTTATCGACAAAGTCGTGAAGAACGTCCCCGGGCCGTATTTCCTCTTCGGCCACAGCATGGGCGGCGCCGTGAGCGCGATGTATCTCGAGACAGGATCGACATTCTTTAAAAAAGCAATTCTTACTTCTCCGATGATCATGCCTGCACACGCCGGCGTTCCGATGCCGGTTACAAAGCTGGTGTTCGGCGCCCTGGCGCTGTTCGGACAGCGGAAAAAGGTGCTGTTCGGCGCTCCGGACTATACGGGTGAGGAGAACTTTGCAAATGCCTGTGCAAGCTCCGAGGTCCGCTTCATCTGGTACAACAACTTCAAAAAGGCCGACAGGGACCTCTACACCTGCAATCCGACGGTCGGCTGGGCGCTTGAATCGATGAAAGTGCCGAAAAAGATCCTGAAAAAAGGAGCTCCGGAAGGAATTAAAACTCCCGTGCTCCTCTTCTCCTGTGACAATGACAATATGGTGCTTCGCCCGGAACAGGAAAAGTTTGTGTCGCGCGTCCCGGGTGCAAGGTTTGAAACGGTCTCCGGCGGAAAGCACGAGCTGTACCGTTCGGAGGACCGGGTGCTGTATCCGTATCTGGAGCGGGTGCTTGCATTTTACGGGGAGTGATACTGCATTAAACGTCTGTACGGCATAAAAGTGTGCTGTACAGAAGTGTTTTTACCGGGGAGCTGAATCTTTAAGCAGAATATCCAGCGTATGCCCGGATGCTCCTAAAAGCTCCGGGCGCTCACATGTCGCAAGGTGGTAATCCATAAACAGCGAAAATGTGTCCGGATCCATCTCTTTTAAAGTCTGCCGCATGTAGTTTGCGGGCCCGTCGGATGCGATGAGTTTCACCCGCGAGAGACCGGCTTCTTCCGAAAGCGCATGGATTTCTTCAATCCGGACGTAGGAATACAGGTTCTCCTCTGCCGAAAGAGACTGGAAATCAGCCGTATACATCCCGGCATCCAGGCATTCGCGGATGTGGCCTTCCTTAAAGCCGTAAGTCAGGACCGAATATTCATTCATGCAGTATGCACAGTACACGAGACCGCCCGGCTTTACGACACGTTTCGCTTCCCGAAGCACCTGCAGCTTCTCTTCAAAGCTGAACAGATGGTACAGGGGACCGAGTTCCAGCACGATATCATAGGTATCCGGGGAGTATTTTGAAAGATTCAGGGCATTTCCGCGCTTCGCGATGACGGAACTGCCCTTTTTTTTCAGGATTCCGAGGTTGTAGTTCACAAGCTCTACGGCTGTCACTTCGTGTCCGAGCTCCGACAGGGGAACCGCGTAACGCCCGGTCCCCGCACCGACGTCGAGGATCTTCAGGTTTTCGCGGCCGGCGATCCCTTCTTCGATGTATTTCATCGTCGTCAGGTATTCGACGCGGCCGTGCGGGCGCAGCAGGCGCTTCTCCTCATTGAATTTGTTGTAATACTCTTCCAGTTTTGTCATAATGGAACCATCTGTAGATACTGCAGTGCTCTGCGTTATGTGAAGAGGAACAGAGATATCCCGTCCGGGCAGGTATCGGCTGAATGACGGAATCCCACGGTTCACATCCAGTTCTCCCGGGATGATGCGATCTTACGGAATCAGTTGTCGAAGCCGAGTTCTGCGGAGTCGAGAATAATCGTAAACGGCCCGTCGTTTACAAGCGAAACCTTCATATCCGCACCGAAAATGCCGCATGCCGTCTCGAAGCCTTCCTCCCTGCAGCGGTGAATGATATATTCATAAAGCGCATTTGCATGTTCCGGCTTCCCGGCCCGGAAAAAAGACGGGCGGTTCTGCCCTTTGCAGTCTGCATAGAGCGTAAACTGGGAAATCAGAAGGAGCGCGCCCGAGACGTCGGAAAGGGAAAGATTCGTCTTGCCCTGTTCATCCGCGAAGATCCGGAGTTTCAGCATCTTCTGAACCATTTTGTCGGCGACGCGTTCATTGTCCGCATCCGATATCCCGAGAAGGACACAGAAGCCCTTCCCGATCTCTCCGATGACTTTTCCGTCCACACGGACCGCGCTTTCCGATACGCACTGGATAACAAAACGCATTTCCTTCCTCCGAGAAAAATGCGGTCTCATGCATAAGACCGCAGAACAATGCGCCCGGCCGTTTGCCGACGCTTATTTATGATACGGTTCATGGTTCATGATACGAAACGAGCGGTACAGCTGTTCGAGAAGAATCACGCGCATCAGCTGGTGGGGAAAAGTCAGTTTTGAAAAAGACCAGCGCTCGTCCGCTCTTTTCAGCACATGTCCGGAAAGTCCGATCGATCCGCCGATCACAAAAACGAGATGGCTTTCTCCGCGGACCATCAGGTCGGACAGGCGGCCGGACATCCCGATGCTGTCAAAGGATTTTCCGTCGATCGCCGTGCAGATAAGATATGCGTTTTCGGGGATTTT
>CACYBV010000135.1 GCA_902772745.1 uncultured Eubacteriales bacterium | reverse complement strand
TTTCCGTCAGTCATCTTGAACTGTCTGTTCAGGATCAGCTCGCGCGGATCCGGTTTCGGCATTTCCATTATTCTTCTCGGCATTTTTTTATTCCTCCTGTCGTTCAGCTGCTGCCGCTTCTTTTTCGGCATCTCAGGCTGTTTTCCTGAAGATATTGTAGCAAAGAAGCCTGCAAATGAATATCAGTTATCCATCCTCATGTTCTAATTCTGTACGATTCTGAAAATGCGGTTTCTTCCGCTGCAAAACTTCCTGATCCTAAAAACGAAGATAGTAAAAATCATTTCCTTCCATATACTCCGTTTTCCGAAAGCCATGCCGCTCATAAAACTCCGCCGCCCGCAGATTGTCCTTGTGACATCCGAGAACGATGGGCCGCTGTCCGAATTCCCCGGCAACCTGCTCAATCACCATCTCCAGCGCTTCTCCGCCTATCCCATGTCCGCGATACTCCCTGTCGATCACAAAGCCCATCAGGCGGTAGAAAGGCTCTTTCTTCACCTCAGGCGGATCCGTTTCCCAGGGAATCCCCTCCCCGAGAAGGATCAGCCCGACAGCCCGGCCGTCGATACGGATCAGATAAGTATGGCCGATGAGATGATGCGTAAGCCCGTAATCCGTGATTTCCATGATGGTGCCCGCAGTATCGACAAAACTCTCCGGAATATCCTCCCGCCGGATAGCCGCCGCTTCAGTCAGATTGTCATGGGTCAGCTGTTCAAAAGAAATGCTTGTATTTTTCAAATCTTTCACCGGTTTATACCGTCACTTCTTCCGGCAGATATATAACAGATGGTTGGTCTGTCCCAGAAGCTCCCGCTTCTCCGAAAACTGCAGATACCAGGCCGCAAAGGCTTCAAAATCCTCCTCCGGAATGCTGAAATCCGGGCGTTTTTCCAAAGGTTCCAGAAGCCCGTCGACCCCGGCCGTCGTGACCCACAAAACAGGCTTTTCGATAAACAGCTGCTCGAACCCGGTCACGTCATATCCGGTAAACAGCTGCTCCTTATAGTGCCTGACCTGATAGTCTTTCGTAAAATTTTCTTCCTGCCCGAAAGCCCAGTTCCCATAGAGATAATTCGCATACATAATGGCGAATACGGAGATAAAGGCGAACAGGATCACGCCGCCGGGCTTTGTCACCCGGATCGCTTCATCGATCGCCCGGTTCACTTCCTCCGTTTCAAACAGGTGGTACATCGGTCCGAGGACGAGCGTCACATCGAAAGTATTGTCCGAAAGCTCCCAGAGGTCTGCCGCATCACCCTGCAGGGAACGGAGATTTCCAATGTCTTTACTGTTCTCCCTGAGGATCGCAAGATTGCTTTCTACGAGTTCCACCGCCGTCACATCCATGCCTTCTTTGGCGAGCGCAATGGAATATCTGCCCGTCCCGGCGCCAAGCTCCAACACCTTCGAACCCGGACCGGCATAGCGATGGATGTAATGCATCGTCGTCAGATACTCCAGCTGACCGTGGCGGCTTCGCTGCAGTCTCCCGTCTTCGTCCGTCTGGTCATAGAAGCTGCTCACGATCTTTTTTCTGGACTGTGCAAAAAACTTTTTGTATTCTTCCTCGTAATCAAAAGCCATTTTTCCCTCCGAAAGAAAGCGGATTCTATATTATATGCGTCAATGAACCCGAAAGCCAGCGGACCGACTGCCGCAGCGCCTCGACAGTTTTCGTTTCCAGCACACAGCGCGCGTTCCGGCGCGCGGCGAGCCGAAGCCGCTCCCCAAGGTCTATCTCCCCGTCGCCGAGCGCAAGGTGGTTTCGGGGCGGTGTCTCCGATCCGTCATGGATGTGGAAATGCACGATCCTGTCCTGATGCTGAAGGATAAACTGAAGGTCCTTTTCCCCGACCGCCTTTGAGTGCCCGATATCCCAGGTCAGGCCGAACTTCGGGCTTTCGAGGAGATATTCGACCGCTTTCTTTTCGTAATCCCGGAAGCCGTCGGTATTCTCGATCGTGATCAGAAGCCCGCTGTCCCCGATCCACTCCTCGCAGCGGCCGCGGAAGACTTCAAAAGACTTCATATAGGTATCGAAATCCCGCTCGTACATCTGCACCTTCCGGTCCGGCAGCGTAATGTAAATGCCGTGGTTCATATGCATGTTCAGAGGGAGCGGCTGCGCAGGATCTCCATACCGGTCGCGAAGACAGAGCAGCTTTTTCCCGACCCCGATCGTGCGGCGCACCGTTTCAAGATAAGCGTCCGTAACGATCCGGTTAAAATCCGCAATATTCAGGTTTTCGTCGAGATGAATCGTATAATAAAGCCGAAACCGGTCCGCAAGATCCAAAAGCTCGTCGGTCTCTTCGAGCCGATCCGTCTGGTATTCCGGGAAATTCATATTCAGTTCGATGAATTGAAGCCCCAGGCTGCTGCATAACGCTGCATTTTCCAGAAGCGTCCGGTTTTCAATCAGTGTCGGCATTCCAAACTGCATCATTCCTTCTTCCTCCCGGATTTTCTGACGTATGGGGACAGGCCGTGCCCGCTTAGGATCCTTCAGCTCTTTCCGGACGCATAGCGGAAGAACACGCCGATCAGGATCATATAGCAGACTGTCTTTGGCAGCATCAGCATTCCCAGCATCGGCAGCAGACCGGCCGCGACCGCGACAGGGATGTAAAACAGGAAGGACAGAAGTACAAGGAGCCAGACAAAACGGAAGGCGCGGATCCCGGATCTTCTCCGGAAGAACAGGACGATCACAAGACATCCGAGCGCGACGAATGGGATGTTCCGGAGAATCCCCCAGAGCATCAGGCTTTCATTCTGAAGCCAATGGTTCTGCGGCAGAAGGCACAGGAAAATCCGGACTGCACAGAGCATCAGTGCTGCGATGTTAAGCGCCCGGGCGTTCGGGACCTGAAAGAGCTTTTGGTACAGCCGGACCATCAGCAGGTAAAATATCGTCATGGTGATGGAGGTTATGAGCTTTCCGATCCCAAGCCAGGCAGTGAAATCCGCGTCGATGAAATAATTCAGGACGCGCGGCACGAGATGGAACGCATCTCCGCCCCCAAGGATCAGGACAGATGCGCCCATCAGCTTTCCGACGGAATCTTTCCTCCGGCACAGGATCAGGCAGCCCATCACAGCTGCATAAATCAGATATATGATGTCAAATGTGCTTTCTCCATACTTCATTGGTCGATCCTCTCCAGCATTTCCTTCATCCTGGCTGTCCAGACGTCATGTCCTTTCTTGTTGAGATGGATCCGGTCCATGCGGTAAAGATCCGGGTTGAAGTAACGCCCGTCCGAGGTCCGAAGCTCCTCCGGACCCTGATCTGTCAGCATCACATCCGTCGCGTCCATGAAGTACATGCGCTCGGTTTCTTCGCACATCTTCCGGAGAAGTTCGTTGGTTTTGACGGTTGCGTCCCAGAACATCGTGCGGCCGGGAAGAGGAAGTCCGGAGCAGACGATGAGCTTCGTATCCGGCATGTTTTCAAGAAAAAGGGCGTACATTTTCCGCTTGTTCTCAAGAATCGTTTCGAGCGGGATCCCGGATGCGATATCGTTTGAGCCGGTCTGGAAGAATACGGCAGACGGCTTATAAGGATACAGGAGCCGCGGCGCGTATTCGATCATGTCCTGATCAATGCAGCCGCCGATCCCGTGATTGTGCGCCTTCCACGGCTTCATATCCTCTTCGAGCGAGTACCAGAAACAGATGTTGCTGGGGCCATAGAATACAATGTCGCCCTCGGTCACCGGATCCGTCTGTTCGATCAGCGATACGACCTTCTCGTTGATTTCCGGATTCCCCCACTGATAGCGAAGGGAATGCGGATCAATATCGACGCCGAATTCCCGGACCTCGGCCGCATCCGCTCTCCGGAACTTTCCGCCGGCCACCATGAAGTCAATGAGAAAGTCCACCCGGATATCCTCCGTCACCAGCTCCCGAAGCGGCGCTTTTTGCTGTTCTTCTTTGAGACTTCCGAAGTATTTCCCGATAACTTCTCCGAAATACGTCATCCCGGCAAACATCCCGGCGGGATACCCGAGTCCTTCGGTGCTTCCGAAGTTCCGGTAGACCTCCGAAAGCTTCTCGATCTCGGGGACATGGCGCTCTTCCATCACACAGTCGTCCGCCTGGCGGAATACCATGGTTTTCGGACTTTCTTCGGTAAAAGGCGTCCATTCGGGGAGGCCTTCGCCGTTCGGGTTCCCGGTCCGGGCAAAGGTCGTCCAGATCTTCATCATAAGGCGGCTTAAGCTTTCATCCTCCGGGCGGACTTCCTGATGGAACTTCCGAAGCGTATGGAAAACCATGAACTGGTCGTCGCCGTGGGAAGAAAGGCCGGTCTTCGGCATCGGATGGTCGAAGCTCGCAAGATACACGGGTTTCTTCGGCTGCGAAGCCTGAAGCTCGGCCCACCCGAGCTGCGCGGCTTTCATCTCGTAGACTTCGCACCATTCGGCGTAGTTTACGGCCTGTTCGTCAGTCTTCGGATCGACGGTCGAGCCGAAAATCTGCGTCCGCTCGCCGAAAACGTGATCGTTAAAATGCGCTGCGCTTACCTCATCCCAAAGCGGCCAGCGGATTTCGTTCGCGGTCGTCGAGAGAATGTAGTCAAGATCCGCCTGC
>CACYBV010000134.1 GCA_902772745.1 uncultured Eubacteriales bacterium | reverse complement strand
GCTGGAAATCAATACCCTCTTCCTCCGCATGTTCGACTTCCTCGCGGCGGGCGGGGAGTTCCTCCAGTGAACGCCGGTAGATAATATAGACATGCTCGGCGCCGAGCCGGAGCGCGGTCCGCGCCGCATCCATCGCGACATTTCCGCCGCCGACAACCGCGACATAACCGCCCTTCTGGATTGGGGTCGCGCTGTCATCGCGATACGCTTTCATCAGGTTTGAACGGGTCAGGAATTCATTCGCGGAATATACGCCTTTCAGGGATTCGCCGGGGATGTTCATGAAATTCGGAAGGCCGGCGCCGGAGCCGATGAATACCGCTTCAAAGCCCATGTCGAAAAGCTCGTCGACGGTCAGGGTCTTGCCGATGATGACATTCGTCTCGACGGATACGCCGAGCGCTTTCAGGGTTTCGACTTCTTTAGCGACAATGCTTTTCGGGAGACGGAACTCCGGGATTCCGTAGACAAGAACGCCTCCCGGGCTGTGCAGGGCTTCATAAACGGTGACGTCATAGCCTTTCTTTGCAAGATCGCCCGCACAGGTGAGGCCTGAAGGGCCGGAGCCGACAACTGCGACGCGGTGTCCGTTCGATTCCGGCTTTTTCGGCGCTTCTTTGGCATGCCCGTTGTGGTAATCCGCGGCAAAACGCTCCAGCCGGCCGATGCCGACGGGCTCGAATTTAATTCCGAGCGTACATTTTGATTCACACTGCGTCTCCTGCGGGCAGACACGGCCGCAGACCGCGGGAAGACTCGAAGACTGCGAAATGATCTGATAAGCGCCTTCGAAGTCCCGCTCTTTCATGCGGGCGATAAAATCCGGAATATTGATATTAACCGGGCAGCCCGAGACACAGGGCCGGTTTTTACAGTTCAGACAGCGCTGCGCTTCCGCGACGGCGACTTCCTCGGTATATCCGAGAGCAACTTCATTGAAATTACGGGCGCGGACTTCCGGCGCCTGGGTGGGCATTTCATGTTTTTTCGGGTCTAATGGCATTGTGGGTCTCCTTTATGATGATGGGCTATCCTGGCAGAATTTCACGGCTCGCTCTCCGGACTCGCCGGAAGCTGCACAGCCCTGTCATGTTATTTCTTTGACGACAGTAAATTGCAGGTCTCGTCGTATGCTCTGCGCTCGAAGTATGTATACATCCTTCCTCTCGACATCGCTTCGTCGAAATCGACCTCATAACCGTTGAAGTCCGGGCCGTCGACACAGGCGAATTTCGTCACACGTTTGCCGTCCTGGTTCAGGGTCAGGCGGCAGCCGCCGCACATCCCGGTGCCGTCGATCATGATCGGGTTCATCGAAACCGTGCAGGGAATCCCGAAGGGCTTCACTGCGGCAACGACAAATTTCATCATAATCAGCGGTCCGATTGTGATGACTTCATCGAATGTTTCTCCCTGTTCCAGCATCTCTTTCAGCGGAACCGTCACGTTTCCCTTCCGGGCATAGGAGCCGTCGTCGGTCATGACAATGAGCCGGTCGGAACAGGCCCGGAATTCATCCTCGAGGATCAGAAGGTCCCGGCTCCTGAAACCGATAATCGAGGTCACATCCGCGCCGAGCCTGTGGAATTCTTCGGCGACGGGAAGCGCGATCGCACAGCCGACGCCGCCGCCGACAATACAGACTTTTTTAATTCCGCCGGTCTTTGTCGGCTCGCCTAAGGGGCCGGCGAAGTCCTGTATGAACTCGCCTTCCTTTTTGAAGTTCAGCTTCGCGGTCGTTGCGCCGACAATCTGGAAAATGATGCGTACCGTCCCCTGTTCCGGGTTCGTTCCGGCGACGGTCAGGGGGATGCGCTCCCCGTCAGGATCCACGCGCAGGATAATGAACTGGCCGGGTTTTGCTTTCCGGGCTACAAGAGGCGCCAGGATATGCATCTCGGTGACGGTGGGGTTGAGTTCTTTTTTTCTGATGATCTTGTACATAAGCTGCCTTTCTTAGTATGTGCTGATCCGATTTCGAAAAATCGTGTCTTCTTTCACTGCTATTTTCGGATCATACCATATTTCAATGCTTTTGTAAATAAAAACGGGAGGAACTGCCCGCGATATGCCCGTACGGTCACAGAAGCCCTCTTTTCAACCGCAGCAAACTGTGTTATACTCTGATCAGATTTCCGATCGGAGGTATTTTACGAAATGAGTCTTCAGCAATTTCCGGGTTTTCTTAAGCGGATCCGCGGGAACTGCTCCCGCGTGATTATCGGCAAGGATGAAGTGATCGAACAGCTGGTGATCGCGCTTCTTGCGGGCGGTCACGTGCTCCTGGAGGATCTTCCCGGTACCGGGAAAACCATGCTTCTTAGGGCTTTTGCGGCGTCCATCGGCATGGATTTCAGGCGGATCCAGTTCACGCCTGACCTGCTGCCTTCGGATCTTACGGGAATCTACTTCTACAACCAGAAAAGCGCGGAATTCGAGTTCAGGCCGGGACCGCTTTTCGCGGGCGTCGTGCTCGCGGACGAAATCAACCGTGCGACCCCAAGGTCGCAGTCGGCACTTCTTGAAGTGATGGAGGAACACCAGATTTCGATCGACGGCGTGACCCACAGGATGCCCGAACCCTATCTTGTCATGGCAACGCAGAATCCGATCGAATCCTACGGCACCTTTCCGCTTCCGGAAGCCCAGATGGACCGATTCCTGATGAAGCTTTCGATGGGATACATGAGCCGGGATCAGGAGATCCGGGTCATGGGGCGCGAGGATGCAAGGGATATTGTCGCATCGCTTTCTCCCGTCACGGACCGGGAGGAAATCCTGAATCTCCAGAAAGAATATGCCGCCGTCTCGGTCTCGCCGGAAATCACCGGATACATCATGGACCTTGCGGAATATACCCGGAAATCCGAGATTCTCTCCGCCGGGATTTCGACCCGCGGAACAATCGCGCTGTACCGCGCGTCACAGATCCGCGCGGCTCTTCTGGACCGCGATTATGTAATCCCGGAAGACGTCAAGGCGGAAGCGGTTTATGTGCTC
>CACYBV010000133.1 GCA_902772745.1 uncultured Eubacteriales bacterium | reverse complement strand
CTGCCTGCTGATCTTCTTCTACTTCACTTTCGCCTCCAGGACGATGGATTACATCTGGCACGGATTCCATATCCCGAACAGCCTTCCCTGCCGGCATGCATTCATCTATATCTTCCTGCTGCTTACGGTCTGCTACCGCGGTTTCCAGGGCATCCGGGAACGCACTTACCGGGACCTGACCTTTGTGATGCTCGGTGCGCTGGTCTTCATCTTTATGGCAGAAAAACTGGAAACCGACACGACTTTTTACGCGAACCACGTCTTCTACGGCAGCGCGGTTTTCATCATCCTGTACACCATCCTGATCTATGCTTTCCGCCGCGGCCGTACGAGAAAAGAGATTCTCATCGTGCTGATGATCGCGCTCGCCGCGTTTGAGACCAGCATCGATACTTCGGTCACCTCGATTTCGACGGTTTCAAGGATTGAATACACCAACTATGACGAGGCGCTTGCAGAAATCTATCCGAAAACCCTGGAAGAAGAAGGCAATGAGTTCTACCGCGTGGAGAAAGTGCAGAACCGCACGAAAAACGACGGTTCCTGGCTCGGCTACCACACCATTTCGACTTTCTCTTCGGTGGCAAATGCCAACCTGACGGATTTCTACAAGACCGTCGGTATGGAATCCTCCACGAATGCCTATGGTTCCATGGGCCAGACACCCTTTACGGAAATGCTGCTCGGGGTGCGCTATCTTGTTACCCAGAATAAACTGCATGATTCCGAAGATCTCTACACCCTCTATGGTTCGCATGAAGCAACCATCGGACGGGGAAATGCCCAGAAAAAATACACTACCCATGTCTACCGGACCAATTACGCGCTGCCTCTCGGCTATATGCTCGAGGATCATGTGCTTCCGGGCTGGTCCGACGAGGGGGCGACTCCGCTCGAAAACCAGAATCAGCTTGCGGGGCTGGTCGCGGGAGCATACGACCTTTTCCTCGATGTGACTCCTTCCTACAAAAAAGAGAAAAAGATCACCATGACGATTCCGGAGGATGGATTCTACTACGCTTATTCCACGAAATCCGGCCCGAAGGAAGTGCAGGCGGTGCATTCCGGCTTCTCGAAAAAATTCCAGAACCTGAACCGCAGCTATACTATGGATCTCGGCTGGTGTGAGGAAGGCGACACGCTGAGCTTCGAGAATGTAGAATCGGAATCCTCAAAGCTCCTCGATGTCCGGCTCTACCGCTTCCAGGCCGATTTAATGCCGCAGGTTTACAAAGCCTTCAGCAAAAACCCGATGAAGGTGCTTTCCTATTCCGACACGAATGTCGAGGCGGAAATCGATGTTACAGAAGCCGGACGCCTCTTCACGACAATCGGAAACGAGGAAGGCTGGGAAGTCTATGTGGACGGTGAAAAGGCCGAAATCATCGAGGCGAAGGAGGCATACATTTCTCTGGAACTCACGGAAGGCCATCATACGCTGAGCTTCCGCTATCATGTGCCGCGCTTTGCTGCCGGCCTCCTGATCACCCTGTTTTCCGGGCTTATGATGCTTGCGGCCGCGATTCTGCCCCGGATTCTCGAACGCCGGAAGCAGACCCGCTTTGACGAGATCACAGAAAGCGGGAATGCTGCTTACGAAGAAGGCGTTTACGATGATCCTTCTCCCGAAGGATATAATCCGGCGGAAAGCGTTTCCCAGAATCCCGTTAAAGAAACGGAGGCGCCCAGGAATGACAATCCTGTGGATATCTCCTCCATCGATGTCCTCTTTACCGACATTTCCCTGCCGGACGAACCCGGACAGGCTGCCCCTTCAGACATAATCAACACCACAGAAAATAAGGAGAATTAAGCCATGCCGCCGATGGGTCCGGGAAGAATGGGGGGATTCTTAAGCGAAGAAGAAAAGAAAAACCGCCCGAAAGTCACCAAAGAACTGCTGCTGAGAATTTTTTCTTACCTGAAACCCTACTGGAAGCAGATGCTTCTCGTACTGTTTCTGATCGCCGTTTCGTCGGTATTCGGGATCCTTCCTTCGATCCTGACCGGTAAAATCATCGACCTTGGCCTGATCGGACGGGATCTTCGGATGCTCCTTCTCCTTCTCGGGGCATCGCTTCTTGTGACAATTCTGTCGAATCTGATCGGTGTCGGCGAAAGCTACCTGAACACCTGGATCGCCCAGCATATCACCTTCGATATGCGGAATTCCATGTTCAGACACCTGCTGTCGATGTCCCAGCGTTTTTTCACGTCAAAGAACCAGGGCGAAATCATTACGCGCATGACTTCGGATATCGACGGCGTGCGGACAATTATCACGAACACGCTTACATCGATCATTTCGAACGTGATCACGCTCGTCGTCGCAATCGTCGCGATGTACCAGAAAAACTGGATTCTCGCCAGTGCGGCGATTCTGGTCGTCCCGCTTTTTGTGATTCCGACGCGCTCGGCCGGAAAAACGCGCTGGTCCCTTGCACGAGAGTCCCAGGAAGCGAACGACCGTGTCAACGGGATTCTCAATGAAACGCTCTCCGTCTCCGGGCAGCTTCTTGTAAAGCTTTTCGGAAAGGAGCAGCGCGAATATGACCGTTACTCGGAAGCAAATGATAAAATGATCCGCCTGAACATCAAAGAAAGCATGGCCGGCCGGTGGTTCCGGGTTGTCCTTTCAACCTTCACCGCAATCGGGCCGATGCTCCTGTACCTTCTGGGCGGTATCCTGATGATGAAATTCGATTCCTCGGTCACGGTCGGCGATATCACCGTCCTCGTAGCGCTTCTTTCACGGATCTACGGGCCGGTCAATTCGCTTCTCAATATCCAGGTCGAATGGGTGCGTTCGATGGCGCTCTTTACACGTCTTTTCGAGTATTTTGATATGCCGGTTGAAGTGAAAAACTGTGAGAAGCCTTATCTTCCGGCTTATGCGAAAGGCTCCGTCCATTTCCGGGACGTCTCTTTTTCCTACGAACCGGAGCGGGAAATCCTGCACAACATCAATTTCTATCTTGCTCCCGGAAAGAGCATTGCAGTTGTCGGTCCTTCGGGCTCGGGCAAATCAACGCTTGTGAACCTGATCCCGCGGCTTTACGACGTCACGAAGGGCGCCGTGTATTTTGACAGCACGGACGTAAGGAAGCTGGATCTTTCATGGCTTAGGGACAAGGTCGGCGTTGTCAGCCAGGAAACCTATCTTTTCAACGGAACTATCCGGGAAAACCTGCTGTACGCCAGGGAAGACGCAAGTGAACAGGAGCTCATTGACGCCTGCAGAAAAGCTAATATCTACGATTTCATCGAGTCACAGGAACTCGGGCTCGATACGATCGTCGGAAACCGCGGCCTGAAGCTTTCCGGCGGGGAAATGCAGCGGCTTTCGATTGCGCGCGTACTCCTCAAGGACCCGGCGCTTCTGATCTTTGACGAAGCCACTTCCGCCCTGGACTCGATCAACGAGCGGAAAATCCAGGACGCGATCGATCCGCTGATCAAAACCCGTTCAAGCATCCTGATCGCGCACCGGCTTTCCACGATTCT
>CACYBV010000132.1 GCA_902772745.1 uncultured Eubacteriales bacterium | reverse complement strand
TGAATCTTTTTTTTCGACCGGCGCCATCTTATAGTGTTTACAGAAATTGAGCCAGGCGCCCTCATGTCCGGCGAGCATGTTTCCGTAGAAGATCTTCGCCGGCTTCATGTCCGCGATCGCGCGCTTCACATTAGAGGCAATGAGGGAATCGACATAGTCGAAATAGATCCTTATGGAATCCATCGAGCTGTAGACATCCGGACCGGAATGCGTATGCGTGCCGCCGATCAGGATCCGTTCCTTCGGAAAACCGGTGGCTTCGGAGATCGTGTTCCGGAAACGTTCCAAAAGACTGTTCGTCACGTTGATCCAGTCGAACGTAAGGAATAGGACTTCAACTTCATTGCCGTTTCCCAATGCAATGGTATTAACGTAGATCCTGTCCAGAATATCCTTCGCGAGGCGAAACTGAGTGGCGCCGAAACCGGCGAGCGGGATGCCGCCGTTTTTTGGCGTGATGTCGAGCCGGTCAAAGCCGACTGTTAACGTTGAATCGTTCATGAGATCGTTCTCCTTGGTTCGGCAGAAGCGTGATTTCCTGTTCAGGACAGACCTTCTGCATTATTCGGGCATTTTAAGACCGCCCGACTTCTTTTTATCTCAAAATCGCCGAAATGTCAATTCGGGCGTGCGTTTTCTTCGGATTCGAAACACATTTCATTTTCCGCTTGACAAAGCAGGGTCTTTCGTGTAAACTAATCTGCGTCGCCTGTTCAGGCAGACGGCAGTAATGCTGATGTGGCACAGGTGGTAGCGCACCTCATTGGTAGTGAGGAGGTCACGGGTCCGAGTCCCGTCATCAGCTGATACAGAAACAGAAGACGGTAATTATCGCTTCTGAACAGAATCAGGTCATTGGATTGCTCAAAGTCCAATGGCCTGATTCTGTTCAGAAGCGATTTTATGGGCTCTTTTTTTATTTTCCCCTGTTGTATTTTGAAATTTTATGCTATACTGATTTTTAAAGTGTTTAGAAAGGCTGATGTGACAGTTTGGGGCATGCTCCATCGGACCCCGGAGTATTTTGTTGTCAGCATCAAGGCGTGACATTAATGAGACAAATTTTCGGATTTCTGAAACCCTACGCGAAGCGGATGACGGTCGGCTTTATCATTAAAGTTGTGGCGACAATCGCCGAACTTCTGATTCCCTGGGCACTGAAGGTGATGATCGACAGCGTGGTTCCGACAGGCAGCCTTTCACAGATTATCCTGTGGGGCGTCGTAATGATTGCCTTTGCCGCGATCGCCTTCTTTGCGAATGTGCTTGCAAACCGTTCCGCAGCTCTCGTTGCAAGGAACACGACGGAGAAAATCCGCCTCGAACTCTTCTCCAAAATCAACTATATGTCGATGCGGGAGCAGGAGGAAGTCGGCCCTTCATCCCTCATCAGCCGTGCGACGAGCGATACCTACAATGTACATCAGTTCCTCGGGATGATGCAGCGCATGGGCGTCCGTCAGCCGATCATGTTTCTCGGATCTCTTCTCATTACATTCTTCCTCGACGTGAAGCTGACCCTGCTGATGCTGTCAATGCTTCCCGTGATGGGGATTTTTGTCTATCTTTTCTCGCATTTCGGCATCCCGATGTTCCGGAAAGTTCAGGCGGCGCTGGACCGTTTTGTCCGGATCGTGCGCGAGGACATCGCCGGGATCCGCGTGATCAAGGCTTTAAGCAAGACCGACCAGGAGCGGAAACGCTTCGAAGAGATCAACATGGATGTTGTAACCTGCGACCAGAAGGCCAATACGGTCATGGGCGGCATGCATCCTGTCGTAAATGTCATCCTGAATATCGGTCTTGTTCTTGTCATCTACGTCGGCGCGAAGCGCGTCAATGAAGGCCTCACGGAATCCGGCACGATTCTCGCTTTCATGACTTATGTGACGACGATCCTGAACGCGGTGCTGTTCGTTTCGCGTATTTTCAATATGTACTCGAGAGCTTCGGCCTCCGGAAAACGTATTGCCGAGATCCTGAACACTGAAAACGACCTGGTGCAGGAAGAATCCACGGATACGCCGGCGCGGGAAGAGGCGAGAAGAGAAGAAGGCGTGATCATTTTCGACCATGTGAATTTTGCCTACGGAAAAGGCGAGAACTCGCTTCAGGACATCAGTTTCAAGCTGAAAAAGGGCGAAACGCTGGGAATCATCGGTGCGACCGGTTCCGGCAAATCCACGATCGTCAACCTGATGATGCGTTTTTATGATGCGAATAAAGGCGCGGTCTATGTGGACGGGAAAAATGTAAAATGCTACGACGATGAAACACTGAAGGCGTATTTCGGTTCCGTTTTCCAGAATGATATCATTTTCCACGATACGATCCGCGAGAACGTCCGGCTGAGCCGGGAAATCCCGGATGAGGAAGTGCTCCGGGCGCTTCAGACCGCGCAGGCGGAATTCGCCCTGGAGCGCGGTCTGGACTACGAACTTGCGATCCGCGGCGCGAACATTTCCGGCGGACAGAAACAGCGCATGCTCGTCGCGCGGGCTCTTGCGGGAAATCCGAGGATCCTGATCCTCGACGATTCCAGCTCCGCGCTGGATTATGAAACGGACGCGAGGATGCGCGGCGCGATCCGCACGAATTACTGCGATACGACCATGGTGATTGTGGCACAGCGCATCAGCTCGATCATGGATGCCGACCGCATTATTGTGCTCGAAGAAGGCGAGATGATCGGATACGGGACACATGAGGAGCTCCTCCGGTCCTGTGAAGTCTACCGCGAGATCAGCGAGTCTCAGATGGGCGAAGGACACCATAATGATTATATACAGAAGACACTGGCCGACACAGAGCTTTCCGAAGAGGACAAGGCACGCATCGTCCGTGCCGCGAAGGATCATCCGGCCTTTAAGGACGCCGAAACCTATGAGGATGTGCTGCAGCGCGTAATCGAAGAGCAGCAGCGGATTTCCCGGCGGAATACCTATAAGGACTGTATGGATACAGTCCGGGCGCAGCGGGAAAAAGAGCGGAATGAAATCAAGGATGTCAACAAACGCCATACCTTCCGCCGGCTTTTCACTTATGTGTTGAAACAGAAGGGCTGGATGGCGCTTGCGATCGGACTTACAATCGTCGGAAACCTGATCGGCCTTCTGACGCCGAAACTTTCCGGCTATGCGGTTGACGCGATCGAGCCCGGAAAAGGCGCGGTTCTGATGGACGATGTTCTCAGAAACTGCTTCCTGATGCTCGGCACTGTCGTGATTTCCTCGATTCTCGGATACCTCCTTGCGCTTGTGATGATCCAGATCACGAAACGGATTGTTTCGGGCATGCGGCGGGAAATGTTTGACCGTCTCCTGAACTTCCGCGTCGGATTTTTCGATACGCACGCGGCGGGCGACATCGTGAGCCGCATCACCTATGACATCGATACGATCAACACCTCACTTTCCGGCGATGTCGTCGCCCTGTGTTCGAGCGTTGTGACCGTAATCGGTTCTTTTGTCATGATGGTGATGATTTCCCCGATCCTTCTCGTGATTTTCCTGATCACGATACCGCTGACGATCGTTATGGCGAAAATGCGCGCCGGAATTACGCGTCCTTTATTCCGGGCCCGTTCCGGAAAACTCGGCGAACTGAACGGCTTCATCGAAGAGATGATCAGCGGACAGAAGACGCTTTCCGCCTATCAC
>CACYBV010000131.1 GCA_902772745.1 uncultured Eubacteriales bacterium | reverse complement strand
TCGATTTTCTTTGACGACGACGGAAAATGCTACGCACAGGGGACCGGAAGTTTTGACGAGCACCTGGAGCTTATGGAAGGCGTGCCCTTCGGCGGAAACCGCGGCATCTGGGTCTGCGAATTCGATGTGAAAACCATGAAAGCGGTTTCGCCGAAAAAATATGTCTGGAACTGTGCACTGAACGGCGCGTCTTCTCCGGAAGCCCCGCATCTGTACAAAAAGGACGGCTGGTATTACCTGATCATCGCGGAAGGCGGGACGGAGCATTTCCATGCGGTGACAGTCGCAAGGTGCCGGGAAGTGATGGGCCGGTATGAAGGCTTCAGAGGGAATCCGATCCTGACGCATCGCCACCTGGGCTACGACTATCCGCTCGCGAATGTCGGGCATGCGGACATCGTCGAGCTTCCGGACGGCAGCTTCTGGGGCGTCGCCCTTGCAAGCCGTTTCCTCGACGGGTATCACAAGAACCTCGGAAGAGAAACCGTGCTCTTCCCGGTGATCTGGCAGGAGGACTGGCCGGTTTTCTGCCCGATGACAGGAAAGGTGGAGCTGTCCTATCCGGCGCCTTCGTGTCTTCCCTGGACGCCTGTCGATCCGGAAGCCTCCTTCGACGACTTTGACGAAGAGAAGCTTCGGATGTACTGGGTAACGATCGGAACGCCGGATCCCTGCTTCTATGAACTCCGGGACAGCAGCCTCGTGCTTCAGCTGAATCCGCGGTCCGTCGTGGATCCGCCGTATCCGATGCGCTTCCATACGACGGAAAAACCGGACATTCAGCTTTTGAGCTATGTTGCGAGAAGGCAGCGATCCTTCTGTTTTGACTTTACCGCCGGGATGAATTTCGAGCCGCAGGCGGAAGGCGAGAGCGCCGGAATCCTTCTTGATCACAACCAGAGCGATGTCGTGATCGAATACGGAATGTTCGGCGGAAAGAAGCTGCTTCGAGTGTCCGAAATCCTGATCAGAACAACCGGTTCTTTCCTCGAGAACAACCTCGAGATGAAGAAGGAAATCCGGGTGCTTTCAGAAACGCCCTGGGAGGGGGAGGAAACCGTCCTCCGCCTTTCCGAGCGGGAAAACGACCTCGTATTCTCTTACGGAATAGACAGGGAACATCTGACGGAACTTCCCGTGAAGGGGGATGCGCGGCGCCTGAATCCGCCGGTGGACGGCGGAATGGTTGGCGCAATCGTGGGCGTTTACGCGACGGCTTCCGGAAAGGAGAGCAGGAACAGGGCGTGCTTCGGCTGGACGGAATACACGGACGAGTATACAAAATAAGGCGGTTCCCAGGGAAACGGGAGAAAATTCTTCTCAACAATCCTCGCCGTATATCAGGCGCAGGAAGCAGCGGAGAAAGGCAGTATAATGGAAATCACAACAGTTTCGGAAGACCCGTTCAGCATTCGGTATACGACATCGGATGCGGATAAAAAACATCAATGGAACCGTGCACGGCGGAATTCTCTTTTATGTCTGTGATGAAGCGATCGGACGTTATGTGAAAAAGATCGGGCGGATCGGCGCGGCCGCAGATGCCAATATCCACTATTATCATCCGGTTCGGATCGGGCAGACAGTCACTGCGGTTCTGCAGGAACGGAAAGTCGGGAAAAAGCTTGGGATTTTTCTTGTCGAGGCCAGAGACGAAGAGGGAAAACTGCTGGCGGATTCCCTGTTTACGGTTGCGTTTCTGGATCGTTGAAAACAGAATGGAGAAGTTCACTTATTCAGTATCTGTAAAAAGTATCTTCAGAGCAGGATAAGAAGAGAAAAAGCCGGGAGTTTCAGACAGACTCCCGGCCTCTTTTGTGAACTGTCGTTACGCCTGTTTTTTGCTGATCAGATCCTGCAGGAAAGCATCGGCGAGCGGAACCCAGAGGTCGAAGGACGGGTAATTTCCGCCGAGGATTGCGGCACCGGCTTTCCCGTGGGGAACACCCGCGAAGGTGTGAACTTCAACCGGGATATGGTGCGCCAGAAGATCCGGATAAACGTAGTTGAAGTTGTCGATTGCTTTATCCTCACGGCCGATCGCGTAGAAGACCGGCGGATAGATGACACCGTCCCAGTTGAAGGGACCGTTGACAAAACGCGGACCGTAGACGCAGAGGAACGCGTCCATCGCGCCTTTATAACTGTCCAGTTCATCCGGCGCATAGTCCGGAAAATAATCGGAGACTTTCTTATCACCGGAGTAGAATTCAATCACATTTTCACCGGTGAGACCGCCGTTGCTGAAGCCGGCAAAGGCGACAAAGTCCGGGTCAATCCGGTATTTTGTTGCGTTCGCGCGGACATAGCGGATGGCGCGGGCGGCATCCGCGCCGCTTTCATGACCGTTCCAGGGGTTGTGATTCGGGCGGTTCAGAACAACAAAGCACTGATAGCCCTGGGCGTTCAATTCGCGGGCAACTCCGTAACCTTCGTGGATACAGGCGTTTCCGTGATCGCCTCCGGGACAGACGACAACGGCGCCTTTCGGCGTTTCGGATTCCGGAATCAGACGCTCTATGAGATAGGGGACGAAGTCCGGGTTGTGGTTGTAGCGGAATTCAGAATTGTCGGTATAAACCGTCTCTGTCGGAACCTTTCCGTCCGGCCAGAGCGGAATGCGCTTCGGGGCGTCCGGAAGCTCTTTGATAGAGTCGCGGAGTGCGGCAAACTTCGCGATCAGTTCGGGCCGGTTTTCTTCCGTGCTTTCCAGCATAATCTTCTCGCTGAGTTTTGCGAGCGCGAGGACCTGCGACTCGTCATAACGGGGCAGCGATTCCCAGATTTCCACTGCTTTCATCTGCTCCGGGCCAAACTGAACCCGAACATGTTTGAATCTTGCCATCATTTTCTCGACATCTTCAAAAGCCATGAACGTACTCCTTTCATTGGACAATAGTTGAACTGAAATCATAATACCACCGGCGGAGGAGTTTTACAATTTAATTTTCTTCATTTGATTTATTCAGACTGCGCTTTGCGGTCTCGATTCTTCACGGAAGCATTGTGACACAGCTTTACAATGTGGCGGATTCGGTTATTGTCGGCCGTTTTGTCAGTTCGGACGCGCTGGCCGCGGTTTCGGCGAGCGGCCCTGTAATGAGCCTGATCAATATGTTTATGATCGGCCTTTCGACCGGCTCCAATGTGGTAATCGCACAGCGTATGGGGGGCGAAAGACCTTAAAGCATTGCAGAAAGCGGTTTCTACCGTGGCTTTTTTGACCCTGGTACGCGGCCTCTTTATCACAGTGGTCGGGCTTCTCGTGAGCCGCCCCCTGCTGAACCTGCTGAATACGCCGCAGGAGATTTTCCGGGACGCTCGCTTTTACCTGATCATTGTCTATATCGGGACGACAGGAAACCTGATTTATCAGATGGGATCGGGCGCACTCCGGGGGATGGGCGGACTCCTCCTGGCCTTTTTATTTCCTGCTGCTGTGCAGCTTCCTGAATATCGTGCTCGACCTTCTCGCGGTCATTGTCCTCGGTTGGGGCGTACCGGGCGTGGCGCTGCGACGACGCTTTCGCAGACCCTGTCCGGAATCGGTGTGATCATCCGCATGAACCGCGGCGGTTACGGCGTGAAGGTGCGTCTTAGGAATATCCGTCCGGACCGCAGGGAAGCCGGGAAAATCATCGGAATCGGGCTTCCCGCCGCGATCCAGAATATCGGGAACGCGATCGCGAACCTCGCCGTTCAGTCCTCCGTCAACTTTTTCGAACCGACCTTTATCGCCGCAAACAGCATTGTTACCAAGGTGGACGATGTGACCAATATTCCGGTTATGGCCCTGAGTACGGCGCTCTGTACCTATGTGGGGCAGAATATGGGGCTGTTCCGGATGGACCGGATCAAAAAGGGGATCAATTACAGCATTCTCAGCCTGACGGTCCTCGGCGCGGGTCTCTGCGGGATTCCTGATGTCTACAACGGTCCAAGCTGGCAGATCAGATCGCTCCCGGATGAGAAGCTTCAGAAATACAGGACCTTGATACAGCTTCTGGAGCCTGACCAGACGGATACTGTCGTGATTGACGGGAAGGAGTATCCGCTGAAGTGAGCGCAAAACGAAGAAAGGCGGCAATTCAATTTGCGGCATCTGAGCGGGGCAGACCGGTTTTCGGCCTGTCCCGCAGAACATTTTGCCTTGAATTATGTGTCAAATTTCAGTAAAACCCTTTTTTGCTGGACATTTGTTGGACATGGCCATATATACTGGCTTTGAAAGTAACCCGTACAGGCAAAACAGGAGATAATAGAAAAAAGGAGAAGCTCACTTATGACTATTGAGGAAATCAGAAAAAGAATCCCGAATAAGCTCCATACAGGAAAGAATAAAAAGCCGGAGGAAAGAAATGCTTATGAAAATATCGTGATGCTGTACAGCGGCCTTCACGCGTATTCCAAAGCGCTTCGGAACGCAAATATGGATGTGCCGCAGGAAGTACAGAATCTCCTGACCACTACAGAGATTATCGGAAAGATACTTCTCGGAAGAACGCAGGATATTCCCGGAAAAGAATCTAACAAAGCGATGGACAGCCTTACGAACGGAACACTCGAGGGGGAGATGGGAAATCTTCTCCAGAAGCTCAAAAGCGGAGAGGGCATCGCAGTGGATGAACAGGTTCGGAGGGACCTGACTGAGTTGCTGCTTCGCTGCGGCGCGTCGCTGGAAATGCAGAACCTGGACATCCCCGAAGAATACCGCGAGAATGCACGGGCAATCAATGAAAAGATTGCCAGCACGAAAACTGCAGCTGTTGACAACAGGAAACCGGTGAATCGCGTCGCACAGGAGGAGGCGGAGAGAAAGGAAAAGCAGCAGCAGAAAGCAGCGGACGTCTGGGATTATGAAGAGGGCGAGACCCCGACTGCCCGCGCCTATATCGACGCCCTGCGCCGGAAAATCGGGGACCCTGCATTCCTGACGATGGATAAGGAGAAACAGAACAAGCTCCTCATGGCGGTTCTTGCGGCCCGTATGGCAGTCAATGCGGAAAGAAATAAGGGCGGTACGCTGGACGTTCCTCTCACGAAAGAAGCGTTTATGGATGCCTATGACAGGGTTACCGATTCTGCTGGAATCAATGAATACCTGAACACCTTTACGGGCAACCTGATGCAGGAACGTATGATGCTTCCGGGACACGGCGGTGTGTTCATGGATGATCTCAAGAGAGATTTCCGTGTCAGGGAAATCGGGGCGAATTTTGCGCCGAAGTATTTTATGCCGACTGCGTTGGAAATGACCGAAGACAGGATTCAGCATATCAGAACTCAGGACAACGATGCCTCGGATGATGAGCTGTTCGACGATATTGCCCATATTATCGCGGCACGCATGGCGGTAAACGCCGAAAGGAATAACAAAGGAAAGCTGAACGAAAAGGTGGACGCCTACTATTTCAGGGAAAATCTTGCTCAGTTAAAAAGAGATGATACCCTGAAGCAGTTTATTAAAGACAACCGGCAGACGCTGATCGCATTGTCTAAACAGCGCGGTCACGGCGGAGCAATGGAAGACCTGTACCGGAAGCATCTGGCCGCCATGGACAGAATTCCGGAGGATGTACCGCAGTACCTGATGCCTACCGTGCATGAACGCGTAAAAGCGCTGCAGGGTAAGATTGAAAGCAGGGCGTTCAGAACGCTTTCAGTCGAAGAACAGAAGAAGGTTTATAAGGAACTTTTTGTTGCGCGTATGGCGGGCGATGTCGTGCAGAGATCCAAAGCAGATACAAAAGCACACCTGAGTCCGAGCAAATATCAAAGGGCTGCGGACAGTCTTCTCAATAACAAGGAGCTTGATACCTGGCTGGGTACCGTAATTGCAAACGGAAAAGCATCGGAGTATGCGCTGAAAGGCCATGCGGGCCATCTCGAGCGCAGATTTATCGACGCAATGTCCTCAAGAAGAAAAAGGTTCGAGCCGAACATTCCGAATCGTTATAAGAGCGGCCAGTACCCCAATACTGAGAAATCGCAAGGAACAGAAATCAACGCAGACGTCCCGAAGCAACATGACTTAAACATTTATGAAGGGCAGAATGAGATCCGGGCGATCATGGCAGATGAATACATTGTGGATCAACATTTCGACAAGGGTGCACTGGAGGAAGACGAGCAGATGGTTCGCTATCTGGCTGCAAAAGCCATGTATGTCAGCATGGTTCTGACTAATTCCGAGCTGAAAGAAAACGGTAAGGAGTATGTTGAAAAGATGCAGAAAGGCGATGTTTCAGAAAAAAAGATTCAGGAAATCATGAACACAAAAGCCTTCAAAAACATGTTTGGCAAATACGGCGTGTTCCAGATGGCTGTCGTTACCTATAAGGGCGGCGCGGATCTTAGCCTGTTGTACGAGAACGAAAAGCGGCTTCTGGAAACAAATATCATCAATGATGCGAATGAGGAAGATGTCGGCGAGAATGAAGAGAAGGTCATCGGAAATAAAGACAAGACAGAGGAGAATAAGGAAAACGGCATCGACCTTAATCTGGTGTAATTCTTAAATGTAAGGGATACGGGGCAGACCAGGTCGGCTTGCCCCTTTTTTTGACAGAAACCGGCAGAATGCTTGCATATTCTGCGATGCTGTGAAATAATAGTGAATCATTACCAGTATGAGGAGAACTGCCTTGATTAAAGCCATTCAGATGTCATACCCCTATTCTTACCTGATCCCGGAACAGCGATACGGCCTGCTGCCGCGGCATAATGTCTGTTCCGTCGCGCCCGGAGCAGAACCTTCCGACTGGCTCTACACCGGAAACGGTTCGCATCGGATCGATATTTCCGGTGACCCCTGGCACGATGAGATCGCCGTCACTCAGGAGGAACTTTACGATCCCCAGTGGAAGGAGACTCCGCTGCCTCCGGACCTGCGTCCTTACATCGCGGATATCCGGCGCCATGTCATGGAAGGCCATCCGGAGGAAGCGGACAAACTGATTGAAAAAGCCCAGCGGGAAGCGGGACTGGATCGATATATGGATCTTGAGCGTCCGATTGTCTACCCGATGGGGTCGCTTCATCTGCATAAAGCTTTCTGGTTTACGGCGGATACCAGAAAGGCCGAAGGAATCCGGGATTACCTGCGATGGACCGACCTGTACAGCGGAAAAATCACCGCACGCTGGACGGACGAGCGAGGGGATTTTTTACATGAGGCGCTGGCTGCGTGGGACGGAAACCTGACTGCATTCCGCTTTACCGCACCGGAAGGGAAACTCGATATGAATCTCTCGCTGCGTCTTCCGGGCGGCCCGGACATGTTCGGACGGATGACGCTTCCGAATTCCGAACACCGGCTTCATAAGGATGAGAACCTGTTCAAACTGAGCTGGGCTTACAGCCCGGAATTCGGTGAGAAAGGCTTTGTCGTACTGATCCGCTTCATTCCTGAGGGCGGGTCGCTGTCTCTTTTGGATCCGGGCGACGGCATCCACATCTCAGGCGGCACCCGCCTTCTCGTGCTCGCAAAAGCGATCCGGGTGGAGGAAGGTTTTGCCTTCGGCTGCGAAGATGTTTTTGCAAAAGAGTTTATGAAGCAGTCTGCCGATTTTGACGCGCTGGAGCAGGGAAACCGGGCAGTTCTCGGAGAACGCATGAAGCGCAGCGAGATCCGTCTCGGTGATCCTAAAGATTATGTGCTTTCCGGCGAGGAACTGCTTCGGCGGAGCCACAGCAGGTATCTTTTGGATCCGGTGCTGATGGACAAGCTCTACGACATGGGCCGCTTCTACCAGATCATTGACACCGGAAAGATCCCGCCGATGTGGGGACAGCACAACATCAACACCAATCTGCAGGTCTGCGCGGGAAACAATACAGGTCTCTTTGACGAGATGGACGTGTATTTCCGCTACTATGAAAGCAAGTTTGAAGACTTCCGCACGAATGCGAAGCTTTTATTCAACGCGCGGGGGCTTCTCGCGAGCGTCCACTGCGACTACAATTCCGGCCTGTTTTACCACTTTACACGCACCTATCCGCACTACTGCTGGACCGGGTGCCTTGGCTGGATTTACAATGAATTCTGGGGGTATTACCTGTGCACCGGCGACCTTGGGTTCCTGCGGGAGCGGGTTGTTCCGGCCCTTCAGGAGATTGCGCTGTTCTTTGAGGACTACGCGGTTCTTCGCGACGGGCGGGGGAAGGTGATTTTCTGCCCGTCCTTCTCCCCGGAGGACCCGACGCCGAACCCGGACTATTCGACGGTCACCTGCCGTGATCTCAATCCGACCCGGATCAATTCCGTGATGGATATCGCGATCTGCCGGGAAGTGCTGGTGAACCTGATGGACGCCTGCCGTACGCTTGGAATCAACGAAGAGAAGATTCCCCACTGGCAGGAACAGCTGGATTCCCTGCCGGATTACTGGCTGGACGAGGAAGGCGGCCTGAAGGAATGGGCCTGGCCGACTATCGAAGAGAACTACAACCACCGCCATGTGTCGCATCATTACGATCTGTGGCCGGGACGCGCGGTGACGCC
>CACYBV010000130.1 GCA_902772745.1 uncultured Eubacteriales bacterium | reverse complement strand
TTTGGCGGAATTGCAGAAACCTCGCTTTTTATGCCGATGAACCGGCTGAAACTTCGCGGAGGAAAGCGCGGCGGCGTGCATGACCTTTTGATCGAGGAACTGGAAAAGTTCAACGGGCTTGCGTGCCGGGAAGGTAAAGTCACCTGGACGGACGGGGACGGTCTGCATGTGCATCCGGACTATCTGAAGATGGCCATTTTCAGTCTTCTGGATCGGGTCGGCTGTGATTACCGGCTTTACAGCCCGGTCATCGGCGCTGAGAAGGAAGGGAATATACTCCGGAGCGTTATTGTTTCCAGGAAGGACGGGAATGAAACCCTCGCCGCAAAGGTTTTTATCGACTGCACCGGAGACGGGGACCTCTCGTACCAGGCAGGGGCGGATTATGAAATCGGCCGGGAAGGGGACGGCGCACTGATGCCGGTAACGCTCGGGTTTTCTCTTGCAAATGTAGATACGGACCGTCTGTTCTCCTGGTATGATTCGGAGGATTCGGGTCCGGATATGAAACGGATCCTGGCGGAAGCTGAAAAAGAAGGATATACGACAAGCGCCTGGTATTCCTTTGACCGGACGACAATTCCGAATGTCGCTTCCGTAAATAACGGAGGACTGAAGAACATCGGAACGATTAACATTCTTGATCCGGAGGATGCGACGAAAGCGGAGAAAGCCGGAATCCGGCTCGCGATTGATTTTGTGGAGATCGCAAAGCGCTTCCGGATCCCCGGACTGGAGAAATGTGTCCTGGAGCGGACAGGAGCAGCGGTAGGAGCGCGGGAATCGCGCAGGATTCTCTGCGATTATGTGCTTTCGGAAAACGACGCATTTTCCGGTACCGATTTCCCGGATGTGATCGCGCACCGCTACGGTGCGGTCGATCAGGCCGGGCTGACTGAGCAGGCAGAAACAGAAGGAAAGATGAAGTCCGGGTATGGTTTCCCATACCGGGCGCTTCTCGTACGCGGAATCGAAGGGCTTCTTGTTGCCGGGAAATGCGGCTCCTATACGCACCTTGGACTTGCTGCCGGGAAAAGCATGGGAAATATGATGGCCATCGGTCAGGCAGCGGGAACTGCCGCCGCTTTGTCGGTACAGTCCGGCTGTACGCCGCGTGAGCTGCCGTATCAGCGTGTCCAGGAAAGACTGCGGGCAATGGGCGTATCGCTGCAGACCGCAGCCGGCTGAAAAGCGGGACAGGAGAAGCGGCAGTTCATACCTTTTTTGCTGAAGAAATAAGTTGTTCTATGCGCGGCTGGAGCCTTCACCCTGTGAACTCCTGCTGGCGGAGATGCTGCAGGGATATGAGGAGGAGAAGATGTTACGGATACTGGCAATCGGAAACAGTTTTTCAACTGACGCAACCTGGTTTTTACATGATATTCTGACGGCATCCGGTGTTGAAAACCGGGTGGTGAACCTGTATATCGGCGGCTGCAGCCTGGAACGGCACTGGCAGAATATTGAACAGAACCGCAGGGACTATCAGTACCAGCTGAACGGCAGGCAGACGGACCGGTACGTTTCGATCGAGGAAGTCCTTTCGGAAGAGAGCTTTGATGTGATTGTTACCCATCAGGCTAGTCATGACAGCGGCTGGGAATGCACCTACGAGCCTTTCCTCGGACTGATCCTGAAGTACCTTCGGGAACACTCAGAGGCCAGGATTTTCCTGAACGAGACCTGGGCCTATGAGGCCGACAGTCCGCATCCGAATTTCATGCGTTATGACAGAAATCAGGTCAGGATGTTTACGGCACTTCGGGCAGCATATGAAAAAGAAGCAGAAAAATACAGCCTTTCTTTGATCCGTTCCGGAGAAGCGATTCAGAGAATCCGCAAACTTCCGGTTTTTGCTTCCGGAGATTTACGGATCACTCGGGACGGATTTCACATGTCTTACCTGTATGGCAGATACGCACTTGCTTTGATGTGGGCGGCCGCAATCGCAGGGATTGATGCGCGCGAAAACAGTTTCATACCAAGTGTGGATTTTGTACAGGGTATGACAGCTGATGATGAAATCCTGACTGTAATTAAAGAGACTGTCGCGGAAAAAAGTCAGGGCTCTTGATGTGCTGCACTGAAAACTTGATTTTTCACTTGCTTTCGAATATACTATAAACTGTAAATTTGTAAGTAGTTTTATGCGAAAACCTGAGAGCTGCACAGGAGATGCCGCAGTGAATGTCCGTCATACGGCAGGGAATACCCTCCAGACCAGTGATTACAATGTTTACAGCTGGACAATGTTCGCCCCGGAGTCCATAAAGAAAAGCCGGGAAGAAGCTTTTTTGTGGAAAGATCCAGGAAGACATTTGAATTCGGAAAAGCACTCACCTGAAAAGGGCACGGGAACAGGGCTGCCTTTGAGGAAGCGGGGAGGAACCGATTGATGAATAAAAACACTTTTGTGCTGACACCGCCTATGGGCTGGAACAGCTATGACTATTATGATACGGCGGTCACTGAGGCGGATGTACGGCGGAATGCGGAAGTGATGCATGAAAAACTGCAGCGTTTCGGCTACGAATATGTTGTGGTTGATATCTCCTGGTATGTAAAGCATGCGGCAGCGCTGAGACCGGAAGGAATCCAGTATACCCCGTTTGACGAGCTGGCAATGGACGAGTACAGCAGGCTCTTCCCGGATCCGGACAGATTTCCGTCATCCCGGGGCGGCGCCGGATTTAAGCCTCTCGCGGATTACATTCACAGCCTTGGACTAAAGTTCGGTATTCATATCATGCGCGGAATTCCGCGAATCGCTGCTCATCAGCACATGCGGATAAAAGGCGCGGATCTGACGGCCGACCGGGTTGCGGACCCGTCGTCAATCTGCCCATGGAATCCTGATATGTATGGTGTCAGAAACTGCCCGGAGGGACAGCTGTATTACGACTCCATTATTGAACTGTATGCCTCCTGGGGAGTGGACTTCATCAAGTGCGATGATATCTGCGATTCGTTCCTGTATAAAGAGCGCTTTACCGGCTGGTACGAGACTGAAATGCTTCACCGGGCGATTGAGAGATGCGGCCGCCCGATTGTGCTTTCTCTTTCACCCGGGCCGGCGCATATCGATCGTGCGTGGTTTTATCGGAAAAACGCCAATATGTGGCGTATAACGGATGACTTCTGGGATGACTGGAAGCTATTAAAACCGATGTTCCGACGCTGCGAGATGTGGCAGGACCATGTTAAGGAAGGCGGTTTCCCGGACTGTGATATGCTGCCGGTCGGGCGAATCGGCAAGATGTTCGGAGAAGAACGGATGAGCCAGTTCACGCCGGATGAGCAGCGTACCATGATGGCGCTCTGGTGCCTGTTCCGGTCTCCGCTCATGATCGGCGCAGAACTTTCGCTTCTTGACGAGGACACATTGAAGCTGCTGACGAATACAGAACTTCTTTCCTGCCTGAAGCGCAGTTCACAGGGAGAACAGGTTTTCCTTTATGATGATCAGGCGGTTTGGAAAAATGAGGACCGCGACACTGGGGAGATACGAATCGGCCTCTTCAACCTGGCAGATGAAGAAAGGAATGTAAGCGTTTCTGTCAAGGAAATCTCGGACAGAATCACGGGAAAGGAGTTCCTGACCGAACTCTTCGGTGAAGCGGTTGGAACCTATGCAGAAGGCCGGCTGCAGGCGGCTGTCCCGGCGCACGGCGTACGTGTTTACAAAATTGCAGGCCGGTGACAAAGAACGCGCTGCGGGCCGGGAGAAAAACCGCGCGGAATTCTGACAGCAGGCGTGCTATGTGAAAAAGCAGAGTCAATTATTGCGATTAGGGAGGACTGTTTATGAAGAACTGTATTGACGCAACAGCTGTTTTGCCGAGCGGAGAGAGTTTTGATTTTTGGGAAAAGGAACAGATTTACGATCGTGAGCTGCATGTCTGCGGGAAAAGCGGAAGTGATGAGACCGGCGACGGCTCCCGGAAAGCGCCTTTTCGCAGCATCAACCGGGCGGCAGCCGAAGCTTTCGCCGGTACGCGGGTCCTGATTCACGCGGGAGAGTATCGGGAATGTGTCCGCGTGATGCACGGCGGCGAAAGCCCGGAGCGGATGGTCAGCTTTGAAGCCGCGGGAGACGGTGAAGTCGTGATCAAAGCGACGGAAGCCGCATACGGGTTTTCCCGCAGCACCGAGTTTAACCTGGGTTTCAGGATGAAAGAGGATGATCAGGATGACAGGGAAGAGCCGGTTGTCTGGGAGCATACTTTTGATACGGAACTATTTCACGGCTATAATCCCTTCGGCCTTATAAACGCGCTTCATGATAAATCCTGGCTGCATTACAGCAGAACCGAACGGGAGTCGAATCTGGCGCCGTTTTTCCTCCGCCGCGGAATGGTATATGCGGACGGAAAACCGCTTAAGCAGGTGGAGCTTTATTCCCACCTGAGCAGGGAAACCGGGACGTACTGGGTCGAAGAAAACGGACTGAAGGTGCATTTCCGCATGCCGGACAACGGCTCGCCGGAGGGACATCTGATCGAGATCTCCTGCCGTGAGCAGTGTTTCACGACGGCAAAACCCTTCCTTTCCTACGTAAAAGTTAAGGGGCTGACGATGGTCCAGGCGGCGAACGGGGCGCCGGATCCGCAGGTCGGCGCGCTTTCCGTAAACCGGGGCCACCACTGGATCATCGAGGACAATATCATCCGGAATTCAAATACGGTTGCCATCGATATCGGCATGGGCTCCTGGGGCTACAAAAAGCTTCCGGACCAGAAGATCGGCTATGCCGTCATCCGCCGCAATCAGATTTATGACAGCGGTGTGGCGGGAATCCTCGGTTTAAGCGCATGCTATACGCTTGTCGAGGACAACGTGATTGCGCGGACCGGCTGGCAGCGCATGGAGTACGGCTGGGAATCCGGCGCGCTGAAATTCCATAACTGTGTGGACTCCCTGTTCCGCAGAAATATTTTCCGGGAGACATACGGATGCGAGGGTCTGTGGCTGGACTGCAACAACGTCAATGACCGTGTCACGCAGAACCTCTTCCTGAACATGCACTGTCCTCACGGGATGGTTCTCATGGAGTGCAACCGCCTCGGAGAAGTACTGATTGATAACAATATATTCTGGAATGCGAAACTGTATTATGATTACAATGCTCCGGGAAAGGGCAACGGAACCATCAATATCGACAGCAGCGAATGGAACGAACCATTTGCCCTGCATGTACCGGTAGGCGACGCCATTTACGGCCTCGGCACCGATGATATGCGTGTGGTAAACAACCTGATCTGCAACACGGACGGGTACGGGTATGCGCAGGATGTGGTCCGCGGCCGTATGGCGGGCGGACGGGGCGGTACATCCCGGAATTCCACTGTTGTGAACAATGTATTCTATGACTGCAGGAGCGGTGCGATCCGTCTGCCTACGCATGACAATACATTCGAAGGCAACTATTATGCCAGAATGCCTCAGGGATTCCTTGTCCTTGCGTATCCTGCGCCTTCCGCGCAGCTGGATCTTTCCGGGTGGCAGCGCTTTGAGCATATGGATGAAAACGGCGGATATGCTGCATTCAGGATTAAGATTGATGATGACGCGCTGACCATGACGATTCAGACGGATCGGAAGCGCTGCACATGGGATCAGCGCGAAACGGTGGGCTATTCCTCCATGCACCGGGTTGCGTCAGATGAAAAGGTTCATACAGACTACTTCGGCAATGAAATAGAAGGCGACCGTATGCCAGGCCCCTTCGATATCACGGAGGATCAGGTGACGATTTCCATCGATCCGAGGAAGCTGCAGGAGCAATAAGATACACATACCGGCTTATCCCGAAAAGCGAATCAGCCGCGGCGCATCAGGAAGCAAGGCATCAGTACCTGAATCAGAGAGCACATTAAGGCAGGAAGGAAATAAGGCCGATGGAAAGATTTCGGATTAACAACACGGACCTCACAGTAACAACAATCGGCCACGGTTCGACGACGATCGGGACTTCTGTTGACAGAAAGACATCTTTTGATCTTCTGGACCGATGGCTGGACTTTGGCGGAAACCTGATTGATACCGCACATATTTATGGCGCGAATCACGCATATGAATGCAGCAAAAGTGAAGAAACGATCGGAGACTGGCTGAAGGAGCGCGGAACCCGGGATCGGATTGTACTCTGTACGAAAGGCGGACATCCGGAGATGGATCCGGAAAAAGGATTCGGGAAACCGCGCCTTCATGCCGATGAACTTGAGAATGATCTGACTATGAGCCTGCGAAGTCTCAAAACAGACTGTATCGATATTTACCTTTTGCATCGTGACGATCCGGCCATCCCGGTATCGGATATTGTGGACTGGCTGGAGAAGAAAGTTTCAGAAGGCAAAATCCGTTATTACGGCTGCTCGAACTGGACACTTTCACGTATAAAGGAAGCTCAGGCTTATGCAGAACAGCAGTCCTGCCACGGATTTATCGCGAACCAGATCGCCGGCGGCCTCGCCAGACTGGACGACCAGGCGATGAAGTATACCGACATGCGCAGTCTGACCCCGGAGTATCTGGACTATCACAGGAAAACCGGAATGGCGGTTATGTCTTATATGTCCATGAATAACGGGTATTTCCAGAAGCGGATCAGCGGTACTCCGCTGCCGCCTTATGCCGGATATATGTATTCCAATGAAACCAATGAAATTCTGCTTGGAAAGCTGCGTGAAATGGCCCAGGCAGGGATCTCTCTGACTGCCGTGATGTATCAGTACATTATGCATTACGGTGTACCGGTCACTGCATTGTTCGGATTCTCAAAAGTCAGTCAGCTGGAAGAACTGATAAAGGCATCGGAACTGCCTGTGCCGGAATCGGATCTTGAGGAACTGCGGAAGATCCGATGGGGGGCTCTGGGGTAATTTCTCAAGCCAGGCTTGAGAAACTTTTCCGGGTTTTAAGCGCTTCTTGAGTGACTCTCCGAATGCTTCATGGTATAATTAATCTGTCCCTTCAGAGGACAGAAAGCGAGGATGCATCAGATGGATCTTGGCAGGAATATTTACGAGTACAGGAAAGCAGCAGGGAAGACCCAGCAGCAGGTTGCGGACGATGTCGGTGTCGCCGCGCAGAATGTAAGTCAGTGGGAGCATAACGAATATGCGCCGGATATTTACAAACTGGTGGATCTGGCAAAATCACTCAACACGACGGTCGGACGGCTTCTGGAGGAAAACAGACTGCCAAAGGAGCGTAAGCGGAACAGACTCTTCAATGAAGAGCGGATGTACACCTATGCAAAGACCGCAGCGACGGAGCGGAAACTGTATCAGACGGCGAAAGCACTTCCTTATGCACGGAAAAAACATGAAGGCGCGTTCCGAAAAGGGGAGCAGAAAAATGTTCCTTATATCATTCATCCGCTGACAATGGTCTGTGAAGCCCTGTCGATGCAGATTTATGATGATGATATTCTGTCGGCGCTTCTTCTCCATGATGTGGTCGAAGATACGGACACGCCGCTGGAAGACCTGCCGGTCAGCAGCGAGGCGAAAGAACTGGTTCGGCTGATGACGAAAGACCCGCACCCGAAGGACAAAACCGCTGCGAAAAAAGCTTATTATGAGGAACTGTCGAAGAATCCGAAAGCAGCTCTCGTCAAGTGTTTTGACAGGGTAAACAACCGGTCGGATATGGCGCTTGGCTTCACTCGGGACAAGATGGCAGAGTATGTGGAAGAGACGGAGAAATACATTGTGCCGCTGATCCGGGTAATTAAGGACACTGCACCGGAACTGTCGAACCCCTGCTGGCTTCTGAGCTATCACATGTACAGTCTGCTGGAGACATATAAGCGGCTGCTGTAAACAATCTTATCAGTAATTTCGGCCGAACCGAAACAGAAAAGGACCTATTACGGCGAGATTGTGACGCCTGTCTGTTGAAATGCACGAGGAACAAAAATGAACGATGTAGCTGCAACAGCTTTCCGCATATCAGATGATTATATAAAAAGACCGGATCGGTGCGAGCATCCGATCCTTCTTGGCTTTACCAAGGAAGAGCGTGTCTGGACGAATCAGGAGAGAACGCCGGAAGAACTGGTGGATTTTGTGATGGAAGACCGGACACGGCAGCTGATCCTATATACTGCAATATATAGCAACAGAATCGGATATTCCGGATTTGAATGCACCGGAACAATAAAAAAAGATCAGGGAAAATACTGGTTTCAGGCAGACCTGGAGGGTTTTCAAGGCAGCACCGAAGACGATACGAAGTTTGATCTCCCGGATAATGGAAATGAAGAAGTATATGAGCCTATGATACGGGATTCCGCGGAAAATCCGGAATGCCTGCGTGCTTTCGTGGTTACGATTGAACGGGAAGATGAATCAGGATATTATGTGATTCTCAGGACTTATCACGACCTTTCGAAAGAAGAAGCCGAGGCTCGTTTTCACCGGGAGATGTATCTGGACCTTATCCGGACAGCGGGCATCCATAGCTACAAACAGCTTGGAAAGTTTATGAACCAGAGTCAAATGCAGTTTGTTGCGGATTTACAGGGAAAAAGCTGAGGAGAAGAACCGCGTCTTATTCTTTTCGCGCGCATGAGATATGCGGTTTGACGGCTTCTGACAAAAACCATCCGGACGAGGAGCAGGAAAAACGACATACGAACGGAAAGCGGACCGTGGTATAGGGATTATTGTTCGAACATGCGGAAGCTGCCTGCATCCGGCTGGGATGAGGAGCGAACTGCTTTCGGAAATATAATTTGAATGTTGAATTTCAAAAACGGAGGGTCGATAAATGTTTCGGATCGGTATCATCGGTGCAGCCAGGATCGCTCACAAATTTGTCAGATCGGCAGAACGTCTCCGGGATGTGAAAATTTCTGCGGTGGCTTCAAAGTCTTTGGAACGTGCTGCGGCTTTTGCGGCTGAAATGCAGATTCCCATTTCCTACGGTTCTTATGAGGAGATGCTGCAGAAAGAACCGCTGGATGCGGTATATATCGCAACGACGATGAATTATCATTATGAGAATACGATGCTTGCGCTGAAATACCGTATCCCTGTGCTTTGCGAAAAAGCACTGACCGACACCGCGGGGCATGCCCGGGAGATGTTCCGGTATGCGGAAGAACAGCAGACATTCCTGATGGAGGGGACCTGGACTTTGTTTACACCGAAGACGCTCAGGGTCCGTGAATGGATTCGTGAAGGCCGGATCGGTACGCCGAACCTCATCCAGGGGAATATCGGTTTCGCGGCGGAGAAAGACCCGAAAAACCGGTACTTCAGTCATGAACTTGGCGGCGGCGCGATGTTGGACCTCGGGGCGTATATGGTGCAGGTTCCGCCGTACATGGTTGATCAGAAGCTGGTGTCGTATGACGGCTGGACGGTTCGGGGTTTTAACGGAATCGACGAGAAGATTTTCCTCAGCATGCGTTTTGACCAGGCTGTATGCAATATGATCGGATCGCTTAGTACAGCGCTGCCGGAGGAATGTCTTATCGCAGGAGAGCGGGGATTCATCCGTCTTCCAAGATTCCATCTGGGAAACCAGGCATTTTTGTATGACGGACAGGGCAATCTGCTCGAAGAATACAGTGATCCGGACAGCGTCGGCTTTGAATACGAGATTGAAGAAATGATTCGCTGTGTCCGGGCGGGAAAGATTCAGAGCGATATTGCGAGTCCGGAACGCTCCATTCAATGTGCGGAAATCGCGGACTGGTTCAGGAATAAGTGAAATTGCTGAATGAGAAGACCCCCAGGGGTTGAGATTATGGAAAGGCAGAAAAATGAAAGCGTACGAGAGACTGATTGAATACACAAAATACCCGACAGCTTCCGACGAAAAATCCGGGACCTGTCCCAGCACGCCTGCGCAGACAGTGTTTGCTGAAGCGCTCCGGGAGGAAATGGTTTCTTTGGGAATCTCGGAAGTGACCGTGGATAAAAACAGCTATGTTTACGGAACAATCCCCGCAAATATCCCTGAATGGAGCGGAGAAGTAATTGGGTTTATCGCGCACATGGACGTTGTCGATGTGGTGCCCTGGGAGAATATCAGGCCGCATATTGTCACAGCATATGACGGCGGAGACATTACGCTGAATGAAGAGAAAAACATCATCATGTCCCCAAAAGACTATCCGGAACTTTCGGATTACGTCGGGAGCGACCTTGTGGTGACGGACGGAACGACGCTTCTCGGAGCTGATGACAAGGCAGGAATTGCGGACATCCTGACAATGGCGGAATACTTGCTTTCGCATCCGGAGGTTCAGCATGGAACGATAAAAATCGCATTTACGCCGGACGAAGAAATCGGACGCGGTGCAGACCGCTTTGACGTGGCCTTTTTTGGTGCGGATTATGCTTATACGGTAGACGGCGGTGCATTCGGAGAGGTGGAGTACGAAACTTTCAATGCGGCGTCTGCATCGATCACAGTTACCGGAAGGAGCATTCATCCGGGCAGCGCCAAAAACAAAATGATCAATGCGGCCAGGATCGCCGCAGAACTGGACGGTCTCCTTCCGGAAGCGATGCGCCCGGAACATACGGAAGGACGGGAAGGTTTCTTCCACCTGACAGACATTTCCGGAAACGAGGAGAGGGCTGACCTGCATTATATCCTTCGTGATCATGACAGTGAAAAACTGGAGGAAAAGAAACGGATTCTCGAGAATACAGCATATTTTCTGAACAGGAAATACGGAGAGAACACAGTAGAGCTCCGGATTACTGACAGCTACAGAAATATGGCCGAGAAGATCCTGCCTCACTGGCATCTTATCGAGATCGCACATGAAGAGGTCAAAGCGCTCGGCGGGACACCGGTGAGCACCCCGGTAAGAGGTGGAACGGACGGCTCACGGCTTTCGTTCATGGGACTTCCATGTCCGAACCTCGGAACCGGCGGTCATAACTGCCACGGCCGGTTTGAATATGCTGTAATTCAGGAGATGGATCTCTCGGTACAGCTCCTGATCAGGATTGCAGAAAGATTTGGGAAAAGATATACAAAGTGAGGAAGGGAAGGAATCATGTTTGAAATCGGAACGAAAGCGCCGGAGTTTACGCTTCCGGATCACATATCTGATCAATGAAGAAGGGATTATTGAGAAAGCTTTCGGAAAGGTAAAGGCGGCAGAAAATCGGGAGCAGATGCTTCTGGAATTATAAGGACAGCAGGAGGTACAGCAGATGAACTTAATTGAAAACACACTCGGCAGATTTGTATCTGACGGAGAGATTGCGGGATGTTCCGCACGAATCATGCAGAACGACGAGGTCATTTTCGAAGGCCATTTCGGCTGCGCAGACATTGAGAAGAATATTCCGATGTCGGATGATACCATTTTCCGGATTGCGTCGATGTCGAAGGTGATTACAGTGGCCGGGATTATGCAGCTTTACGAACAGGGTCTGTTCAAGATGTGGGATCCCGTCAGTAAATTCCTCCCGGGATTCAAAAACCCGAAGGTTGCGAAGGAAAACCCGGATGGGTCGGTTGAAATCGTGAAAGCCGAAGGCGAAGTCACGATGCGCCAGCTCTTCACAATGACGAGCGGCATTCCTTACGCCGGGACTGATACTGCAGCCGCAAGAATCCGGAAGGAAAAGGAAGAGGAGTATCTCGCGCAGGGCAAGTCCATTCCGCAGACCGTGGATTACTGTAACTGGGTTGGGCAGCTTCCGCTTGCTTTCGAACCGGGAGACCATTGGATGTACGGCTTCTCGATCGATGTCCTGGGTGCAGTGATCGAAGTACTGTCCGGGAAGACCCTGGGCGAGTATCTGAAAGAAAATCTTTTTGAACCGTTGAAAATGACGGATACCGGGTTTTTTGTTCCGGCGGAAAAGCAGCACCGGATTGCAACGATTTATCACATCAAAGAAAATATGCGGCCGAATGAAAGGAACTTTGCCTCGGAAAAGCCGGCATTTGAAAGCGGGGGCGGCGGATTGTTCTCTACAGTGAAGGATTATTCAAGATTCGCCCAGATGCTGCTGCATGGCGGAACGCTTGACGGGGTGCGGATACTCGGAAGGAAGACAATAGACCTGATCTCAAGGGATCACCTGACGCCGAAACAGCAGGAGACTCACAGCTGGGATACCCAGCGCGGTTACGGATACGGACTGGGCGTACGTGTGTTGAACAATCCGGAAGTCGCAGGCATTAACGGATCTGTCGGTGAATGGGGCTGGGATGGTGCATTCGGAAACTGGTTCTGCGTGGATCCGAAAGAAAACCTGACCTGCGTATATTTAACTACGAATCTTCCCGGAGACCATTACAGCTTTATCCCGAAACTGATGGCTTCGATGTATGCTTCGCTTTGATAATCTGTACAGCATAGGCCGCCCACCGGTAACAGTGGGCGGCCAGCGATTTTTCTGATTTTTTATATCAACCGCGGCTCATCAATCGTCTGCTTTGCCCAGAACTCTCCGCGGGTTTTGCTGTTCAGCTTCTTCACGTTCACATTTGCGAGTGTATCTTCCAGCTGCTGCTCGGCAATAATCTTCTTTTTGGCCTTGATGAAGGTATCCGAGAGTCCTCCTTTGCCTTCGAGTATTTTCTGAGCAAGATCATCGTCGAATTCGTTTTCAATCATGCGCTTGAAAGCAGGGTCTTTGGCGATCTTCTTCAGATTCTTTTTCATGACTGCAGACTCAAGGAGTTGTTCCTGCTTTTCAGGCGGGATCTTTTTGTAATACATGGTCATCAGATACATGTTTTTGGCAACGGCCGCCTCAAGGTGCTGATCCATCCAGTCTTCATTATTCCTGTTGTTGTGAAGCGTGGTCCGGAGTTTCATCATTTCCCGCGCTGCAGGAGTGACGAGACCGAGCTCGTCCGAAACCGCCTGGATCTGCTTGAGCGTGTCTTTTGCCGCCTGATTGCGAATCTTACCGGCAGGATAAGACCATTCGGTTTTCTTCCCGTATTCATCCGATTTGTTGATATATGCATAGGTGGCGCTCCAGGCTTTGACGGCTGCCTCTTTTAAGCTGATCTGGGATATCTGCTTCCGGAGTTTTTCATCCGCCACCTGATCTATGGTCATGATGCCTTTCACAACCGACAGCTTGTAGCGAAACAACTCCACCGCCGAAGTCATTGCCTGGTGTTCTTTGGAATCTGTGGAACTGATGAAAAATCCTTCTTTTTTCTGCGTCAGTTTATGGCGCAGTCTTCCCATAGCGGTTATCGCAGAGGAAGTTCTCGGAGTGTTAATTATATCTTCTGCATGCGATCCCTGATCGAGCTTCATTTCCATCTCGTGTTCTGTGATCAGACCGGCCTCAAATTCTCTCCGGGCGAGAAGATCTTTGGTCTCCAGGTCCTCGGTAAGTTTACTCATTGAGAGAACATGCTTTTTGAAGACTTTGAAATCTTCGCGTTCCTGTTCTTCAGGAGGGGCAGTACGAATGAGATCCAGATAAGCCCGATGTGCGGATTCCAGATAACGGTTTTTATCGAAACCGGATTGATAATTCTGCTCCTGCCCCAGTTTGTCAAAGAAGGTTTCGTGATCCGACTCATCCATCACCTGCTTTGTGCGTTTCGTAAGTTCCGCATAGTCGATCATTTTTTCTGAACGAAGGACATTGATAACTTTATCGGGATTTAGTTCATCCTTCCAGTTCGGGAGCTGCAGCTTCTCAGCCATTTCCTTCAGGTTAAACAGATCTCCCGGAAGAAGAGCGGCGTGACGGTAGAAGATGTCTCTCTTTTTTTCATTGATCCGGGCAAGGGATCCCCACAGGTCCACTTCCTTATCCACTTCCATTTTTGATACCGTGGACGCGAGTTCGCCCTGAATATTCAGGCGTTTCGCTTCCGGGGAACCTGGTTTGCACAGTCCGGAGACAGACATCAGTGACCGGTTGCAGAGCCCACGGTTGAGATCCCATCCGGATTCAAAATGATCGCAGGCAGTATTGCTCAACCCGCGCACAAGCTTGGAAGCCAGGCTGCGGTTTGCATTAAGCCCCATGTCATTGATATATTTATGAGCGCCGTTTTTCATGCACTCAATGGGCTTCTCTGCAAACTCCGCCGCGGAAACTCCGAGGTTTTTGGATATTCCGTGAAGCAAAAAGAGCCCGTTGACTTTATTGTGGCCTGCGTAATCCCGGACAAATTCATCCGGCATGAGGTTCGGCTCTTCATGGACGCTCGGACGGGTGGAATTGAGATTGCCGCAGTACACGTTCGGTGTTTTTTCGACGGTTTTTATCATTTCCTGATAGGTCTGATGCAGTCCCGCGTAGGCATTGTGCGCGTTTTTGATCTCGGAAAGATTTCTGTTTTTAACAGCCTGTTTCAGGTTTCTCTTCGCCTGAATCAGCGGCCAGAACGCGTACATCTTGGTGCCCTGTTCGCCAAGATAAAATGCTTTCTTTACACCGGAAGACGAGGGAGCGATCCTGGAGACCGAATTAGAATTCTGCAGTTTTTCTTCGCCGATTGCATTGAAATGCTGCTCCATTTCACGGATCCGGCTTTTGACATCATCCGGCACGCCTGTCGTAAGACTCTGAACCTTATTCAGCGTTTCGGGATCCGGCTGAAGACTTTGAACCACATAATTATTATTGTAATTCCGGGACAGTTTGCCTGAAAGTCCGAGTGTTGTATCGGTGTCAATAAAGTTGTTGACGTTGTCATAGGAGATCTGGTCCATCTGGTTTGAGAGACTGGGAAGTCCATCGGTCTCATTATCCATCTGGTTGTAAAATTCCATCACTTCCGCATTGACGACCGACAGTTCCGATTCTACCTGCTGCAGCATATTCATGGTATCTTCCCGGCCCGGATCGTCCGCCGGAACAATCTGCCGCACCGCCTGAAGGTCTTCCCTGACATCCGAAGCCGGCTGATATTTCAGCTCTTCCGGGAATTCAGGGTCTCTCGGGGAACGGATTTCATTGACCGCATTGGAAGCGGCGTCTATTTCCTCCGGCCGCATCACGCTTTCCAGATTTTGGATGAGTTCATCCTCAGACTTCCCGAAAATGCTATCGTTCAGGATCCAGGCACTGTCGTTTTTGGGATCGGAAAGCCGCGCCAGAAACTGATCCAGGGTCATGGATGCGGCTTTTTCGGGCGAGATGCTTTTCCGGTAATATTCCGCCTGCTGTTCGGGCGACAGTTTCCGAAGCTCCTGAAGGAGGACACGCGGAATCTGCTGTTCGATATAGATCAGGTCATTGTGACGCAGCATATATTCATAAGCTTCGTCCGGATTTGTGCGGTAGTTCGGCGCAGGAGCCTGACGTTCATTTCTTATTGTCTGAAGCTTCCCGCGAAGAAGATCGGCTAATTTTCCCATCTCTGTATTCCTCTCAAATATATTGGAACATTATTTTAATTTTATCTTAGCATATTTTTGCCGGAAACACAATGTCAGAGTGAGCAAAAAACAAGCATGAGAGAGTATTCTTTTCTTGCCTGTTTTACGATATCCGGCACGCACTGAAGGTACACAAACGCTGTCCGGCCGATGCTTGTAACGGACACCTTCAGGTCCGCTGATCTGAAAATGACGGATGACGAAACAAATGATCCAGATGCTTTCCATCAGATGCATACTTTATGTGTTTATGTGATGTGTTTGGAAAGATGACAGGAGAAGATCCTCCGACAAATCGGGGACAGGTGTTTCCCTGTCCCCCTACTCGATTAGTTTTTGATGATATTATGCCGACACCATCTCGTGAAGCGTTTTTCTCACGGCACCGGGGCCGGCGTAAAGCTTTTTCACGAGTGCTTCGACCTTCTCGCCGAGAATTGTGTCGTAGAGGTTTACACCGAAGATTTCCGGCCGGCTGTAGAGCGCTTTAAGACAGGAGAAGTCCTGCGCGCCTTCCTTTACTTCAAGACCGGAAACGATCGGCATCAGTTCCGAAAGCAGCGGATCCGGCGAGGGCTCGAAGGTGTTTCCGCAGTCATCGATTCCGCGAAGATAGCGGGCGTAGGATGCGAGCGCGAAGCTGACCAGGTTCAGCTTTTCAAGGTCCAGGCCCTCTTTGATGTACTTTTTGATGGTCTCACCGAAACGAACCGGGATCTTCTGGGAATTGTCCACGACGATCCGCTGCGGCGTGTCGGGCATGAAGGGGTTCGGCAGGCGCTTTGTCAAAACGGCGTCTGCGAATTCCTTCGGGGAGACAATGCCGGGGTCGGTTACGACGGGCATTCCTTCCTCATAAACCATGCGGGTGATATAGGTCCGGATGTCGTCATCCTTCATTTCCTCAGAGATCAGCTTGAAGCCGAGCACACAGCCGACCGTAGCCATGGCCGTATGCAGCGGATTCAGGCAGGTGCAGACCTTCATGCGTTCCATCTTGTCGACAGTTTCGCGGGCCGTGAAGACTGCTCCGCCAAGATCAAGCGGCGGATGGCCTGCAGGATAATCGTCTTCGATCACGAGATAGCCGACCTCTTCACCGTTGACAAAAGGCGCCGTAAAGGAATGCTTTTCAGTTTCGATGGCAGCGTAATCCTCAAAGCCGTCCTCCTTCAGGATTTCCTGAACTTTTGCGTCCGGGCGCGGGACGATTTTGTCGATCATCGCCCAGGGGTAAGTGACTTTTCCGGATTCCGCTACATAGGAGTAGAATTCCTGCGGTACAAGGCCAAGTTCGCACCATTTCTTCGCATAGGCAAAAACGCCGGCCTGGACCTTGTCTCCGTTGTGGGAGCAGTTGTCCATGCTCTGAAGTGTCAGCGGCATTGCGCCGGCCAGGAAACGTTCGTAGAGAAGCGCCGTGAGCTTTCCCATCGCGAATATGGCTCCGAAGCCGCGTTCAAGATCCGCATCGTTGAAGCTGTAGCCTTTCTCGGTGATCGAGAAGCTGATCATCTGAAGAGAGGCTTTCCTGAAGATCTCGCAGAGCCGCTCCCAGTCCCCGGAAAAGGAGGGGTCAGCTTTCAGGGACTCCGTAATGGCACCGATTACGTTTTTTTCGATGCTTCCATCCGCACGGAGCACGACGGAAAGCGTCAGGTTGTCGTAGGGGCGGTAGGTGGAATCGATCAGTTCGTAGTCGAAGCTTTCCGCCACGATGACACCGCGGTCATATTTGCCTTCATTTAAGCCCTTCTCGAGAATCGAGGCCTGGTAGGCGCGGAAAATATTACCGGCGCCGAAATGCAGCCAGGTTGGCTCCGCATGGGTTTTTTCTTTGAGCGCTTCCCGGTCATACTGCGGGAGAGTATATCCTTTTCTCAGAAATTCCGCGCGGTACGCTGGGTCTGCGGACTGTGTCAGTTTCATACTGTCTCCTTTCATGGGACTGCCGGCTTCCCCCTGAGCCTGTGTCAGTGCCGGAAGAAATTATTCGGGACGGAGCAGGACTTTCCTTGTAAGAGAAGCCTTATTTCCCAAATTTGTCCAGGGAATCCCAGATGCCCCACAGATACATGATGCCTAAAGCGCGATCGTAAAGACCGTAGCCCGGGCGGCACTTTTCGCCGAAGATGTGGCGGCCGTGGTCGGGACGGATATAGCCTTCGTAGCCGCAGTCATGGTAGGCTTTGACGATGTCAAGGATGCCGGTTTCGCCGTCGCAGTCGCGGTGGGAGGCTTCGGTGAAATCTCCGTTCTCGTAGTGGTGCAGGTTCCGGACATGCGCAAATGCAATCCGGTCACAGTGTTTCCGTACGATGCTTGCGACGTTGTTTTCGGGGTTCGCGTTAAGAGAGCCGGAACACAGCGTCAGGCAGTTAAAGGGATCGTCGACCATCCGAAGGAAGCGGTCAATCGACGGCTCGTCCACGAGAAGCCGCGGAAGCCCGAAAATGTCCCAGGGCGGGTCGTCCTGGTGGATTGCCATCTTGATATCTGTCTCATGGCATACGGGCATCAGCCGTTCCAGGAAGTATTTCAGGTTTTCCCAGAGCTTTTCTTTTGTCACATCCTTATAAGCCTCGAACAGTTCATCCAGCCGCGCCATCCGCTCCGGCTCCCAGCCGGGGAAGGTCTGCCCGTCGAGGTTCGAGAGGATATAGTCGGCCATCGCTTTCGGATCATCCTGGATCATGCCTTTTTCATAGAAAAGTGCGGTGGATCCGTCCGGAAGCGGGTGAAACAGATCAGTCCTTGTCCAGTCAAAGATCGGCATGAAGTTGTAGCAGATCACTTTGACGCCGAACTTCGCAAGGTTCCGGATCGTCTGAATATAATTATCAATATAAGCGTCCCTCGTCGGGAGTCCGATTTTGATGTCGTCGTGAACGTTCACGGATTCGACAACATCCATGTTGAAGCCGTACGGATCCAGCTGGTCTTTAACTTTCTGAATCTCATCGATTTCCCAGACTTCACCCGGCTGCTTGTCATGCAGCGCCCAGACAATCGTGGAGACGCCCGGAATCTGCCTGATGTAAGCAAGCGGAATGGTATCATTGCCTTCGCCGTACCAGCGAAAGCCCATCTGCATCGGCATAAATATACCTCCTGTCTGTGATTGGGTTTTAACCTGAGATTATCTTAACATAGCTTTTCGGCTTTTTCAATGTTCAGCTGCAGATTTCGCGTGGCTTTTTCCGGGAGGGAAAAAGATCAGGCGACTGCTGCGGAGTCTGGGAGTATACCGACTGCGAGAAGGATTTCCGTAACTGAGCTCACAGGAATGATTTCGATCTTTTCCTTCACTTCCGACGGAACATCCTTGAGATCATAGAGGTTTTCCTTTGGGATGAAAACCTTTGTGATGCCGGCACGCTGGGCAGCCATCAGTTTTTCCTGCAGTCCGCCGATCGGTGTAACGACGCCGCGGAGCGCAACCTCCCCGGTCATCGCGATGCGTGTGTCTACAATCTGTCCCGTAAGGAGCGAGGCAAGCGCAGCAGTCAGAGTGACGCCGGCGGAAGGGCCGTCTTTGGGTACTGCGCCGGCGGGCACGTGGATGTGGACATCGTGGTCCGAGAGCTTTGCAGCGTCCCGCGGAAAGAGGGCTTTCACGAGACTCAGGGCAATCCGTGCGGACTCTTTCATCACGTCGCCGAGCTGTCCTGTCAGGATGAGTTCTCCTCTGCCCGGAGTGAGAAGCGTCTCGATAAACAGGATGTCGCCGCCGACAGGCGTCCATGCAAGCCCTGTCACCACGCCGGCCTTCGGTTCCGGAAGGATGGTATCATGGAGAATCGGACGGGTATCCAGCGCTTCCTGTACTGTTTCCGGCGTGACTTCCACTCGGATGTCGGGGTCACGGGCGATTTGGACCGCAAGGTTACGGCAAAGTGTATCGATGTTCTTTCGGAGACCGCGCACACCGGCTTCCATTGTGTATTCCGAAATCAGGGAATTCAGTGCATCATCGGTGAAGGACATGCGGTTCTCCGGGATACCCATGGCTTCCATGGACTTGTGAATGAGATGTTCCCTGGCAATCCGGAGCTTTTCGATCGGGGTATAGCCCTGGAAGCGAATCACTTCCATCCGGTCCAGAAGCGGCTGCGGAATGGTGTCGAGACTGTTCGCAGTGCAGATGAACAGGACGTCCGAAAGGTCATAGGGGACGTTCATATAATGGTCTGTGAAGGTGTTGTTCTGCTCCGGGTCCAGCACCTCGAGGAGCGCGCTTGCCGGACTGCCGTTGTAGGACGCCGACAGCTTGTCCACTTCGTCGAGCACCATGACGGGATTGGATGCGCCGCTCTTATGGATGCCGTCCATGATTCTTCCGGGCATGGAGCCGATATAGGTGCGCCGGTGGCCGCGGATATCGGATTCGTCGTGTACGCCGCCGAGACTCACGCGGACATATTCGCGGCCGAGAGCGCGGGCAATGCTCTTCCCGATACTCGTTTTTCCGGTACCCGGCGCGCCGACAAAGAGCAGAATGGAGCCGGACTGCTGTTTTTTGAGGTTCATTACCGCAATTTGCTGAATGATGCGCTCCTTTACTTTCTTCAGGCCGTAATGGTCTTCATCGAGAATCCGCCTTGCTTCGTCGAGATCGATCCGCTCAGCCGCTTCTTTTTTCCAGTTCAGCGTAGTAACAAAATCCAGGTAATCATAGAGCATACCGGATTCCACGCTGTCTTTTCCTTCCTGACGAAGACGGTTCAGAACTTTTTCAGCTTCTTTTTCAGCAGTTTCGTTCATCCCGGACGACGCAATCCGCTCCGCGAACTTCTGCACGTCTGAAACATTCTCCGGATGCATTTCATCGAGTTCC
>CACYBV010000129.1 GCA_902772745.1 uncultured Eubacteriales bacterium | reverse complement strand
CGGCATGAAATGGGTTGACGATAACCTCGATGACGAGAACATCAATAAGTCCATGGAAAAGGCGAAGAGCAAATTTGCGGGCACCGAGATCCAGGGCAAGACGCTCGGCGTCATCGGCCTCGGCGCGATCGGTGTGCTTGTCGCAAATGCGGCAATCGGCCTCAAGATGCGGGTTATCGGCTACGATCCGTATATTTCCGTACAGAACGCGCTGATGATGAGCCGTTCCGTAGAACTCATCGACAATGTTGACGACCTGTATGCGCAGGCGGACTACATCACCATCCACGTCCCGCAGAACGATGCCACCAAGGGCATGATCAATGCTTACGCGATCGCCAAGATGAAAGACGGCGCCGCGCTTTTGAACTTTGCGCGCGACGGCCTTGTAGTGACCGCCGATGTGAAGGCTGCTCTCGAGTCCGGCAAGCTTCGTAAATATGTCACCGACGTTCCGAACCACGAAATCGTCAACACCAAAAACGTCGTCGCCTTCCCGCACCTCGGCGCTTCCACCGAAGAGTCCGAGACGAACTGCGCGATTATGGCCGCCCAGGAACTGACCGATTTCCTCCTGAACGGCAATATCACAAATTCCGTCAACTACCCGGCAGTTTCCCTCGGAAAGGCCGTAAAGCCTGTCCGGATCTGCGTCGCGCACCGGAACGTTCCGAACGTAATCTCCACCCTGACCGCGCTTCTCGGTTCCGCCAAGGCCAATATCTCCGATATGGTCAGTAAGTCCCGCGGCAATTATGCCTGGTCTATGTTCGACATGGACCACGACATCAAGGATGCCACTATCGCCGCGATCCAGGCGATCCCGGAAGTCATCCGCGTCAAGGTAATCCGGAAGTAATGATCCATACAAAGACAGAAGGGCCGGGGCTTTTTGCCCCGGCCCTTCTGTCTTTCAAAACTGTCCGATTTAAGCTTCGAACATTTTCGCACGTTCCTGAATGGACTTCTTGTTTGTCTTGATTTCTTCCTTCGGCTGTTCCAGCTTCTTCTCCTCTTTCGGAGCTTCCGGCGCTTTCGGCGCTTCCGGCTTCACACCTGTTTTCATCTCTTTGATCAGGTTCTCATTGATCATGTGTTTTTCTGTCATAATCTGGATGCCGCGTGTGCCGTAGCTTACGTCATTTTTGTCGGGATCAAACGCCATCTTCTCCGCCAGTTCCTTCGTCGTAAGGTTCGTCAGGTTCTTTTCCTTCATGATCTGGTCCGCAATTTTATCCAGGTTTTCCCTGCCGGTTTCCGTCTTCAGGAACATCACGCTGGTCGGTTTTTCACGATACAGACCCTTCATCTGCTCGTGAATATGTGCGCCGCTGGTGCTGTAAACGAGACCCTTATCGGGCATTGCCAGCTTGCCGTCTTTGTAGTAATCAAGCTTGCCCGATCCGTCCAGAAGCTTTCTCGGCGCCGGTCCGCTTAAAAGCTGCATACTGTATTTGTCGATCATCGGCGATTTCGCGTTCTGGTTCTCGGCACGAAGGGATTCCAACGCCACCTGTGCTTTGATAATCGTCCGGAGTGCATCCTCCTTCTCCTCCTTCGGCAGCTCTTTTCCGTCATAAGCCGCCTGCGCCAGTTTGACAGTGGCGTCCGCCGCCGCCTGATGCAGGACAGAAAGCTGTTTGGCGCCTTCCACGGTCCAGAGATCCGTTTCTTTCATCCCCGCCTTGAATGCCGCCTCTTTCAGCTTCGGATCGGCGTTCATCATATCCACCAGTGTTGCAGAGGCGTTGATTCCGCCCATCATTTCATCGCCCATGGCGTCTTCCATTTGTGCCATATTGCGGGCCTGCAATGTTACGCCTGTTGCCAGAAGCTGCCCAAGCTTCTCGGGTTTTCCGGCCTTATACTCATTCAGCGCATTCATCGTCGTGATCCGCGCAGGATTGATGCCGTTTTTGATGAAGGCGCCGCTTCCTTCACGGACGTCCGTCTTGCGGGTATCTGTCGTAAACATACTGGACACAGAGCCGGCGATCAGCTCATCGATCACTTCGTCACTGAACACCCGCTTTTCCACCGTGCTGCCGTCCGGCTGCTTTTCCATACTGGTAAACTGCTGCAGAGCAGGTTTCAGCGTGGGGTCATAACCCTGGCTGTCCGGATATGCCTTGATCGCCTGTTTCGGATCCATGGCCGCAAACATCGCGAGGTCGCAGAAGTTTTCCCTTGTCACCGTCTTGCCGCTGTCGCCAAGCCGAATGCTGCCAAGATCGAGCTTGTCTTTTGTGATCACCTCGAGGTCTTTGAAAGTGTTGACATCATAATAAGCCTTTTCAGCATGCTTTCCGGATTCATCTTCATAAGCAGGCCGGTAAAGAAGCTCGTGTATGCCGTCCGGCTTCACGGTGCGTCCGGGGAATGCTTTGTCAAATTCCGGCGTAGAGATGATCGTGGGCTCCGGTTCATAAATTGCATGGGAAAGATCATTGCCGAGTTTTGACCTGTTCGCGAACTTTTTCGCACTGTTCAGTTTGCCGAGCAGTTTTTCCTTTTCAGCCTGGACTGCGGCGTTCTTCGCATCGATCTCCAGCTGCTTTACAGTATCCGCTTCATCAGCGAACCGGCCGAGCCAGCGGCCGCTGTTCTCTATATCGATATGCTGAGCAAGATTGTCCTTTTTGTTCTCCCATTCCTGCCATACATTAAGCGCTTCCTGGTACTGCCTGAACTCTTCCTTATAACCGCCGAACCATCTGTTCATCAGCTGCCTGAACCGGCTGGGCTTCCTCGGTTCCGGGGGTTTTTGTTCCGTCATGCATTTATCAATGTTTCCCCTGTTGATCGGTTTGCTGATCCTGAACTTGTAATCAGCGTTTGCCTGGTGTTCCAACTGCAGCTGGACCGGCTCCGCATCTCCCATCGGATACGCAAACACATTGCCCATCTGCATCTGGTCCATAAAGTCCGTACTGTCCAGTTCCAGCAGCGTACCGTCGGAAAGTTTATGTCCGTCGTAGGTCAGAAGAACGTCGCGGCCGTCTTTGTCTTTCTTCATAATGCGAAGATAACTGAAGCCGCGGGTATCCGTAGGAACATTTCCGGTATTCGCATCCGGTTCCCAGCCGAAAAGTTCCTTCCATTTCAGCCTGTTTTTGATATAGAACT
>CACYBV010000128.1 GCA_902772745.1 uncultured Eubacteriales bacterium | reverse complement strand
TTCAGGCGTTCCGCCGCGCGGGTCACGTTCATCTCCTCGGCGACGATCAGAAAGTATTCGATGCTTTTCAGGTTCATAGGTCCTCCTTTGCCGGATGGTTCCGCCATCATATGTCCGCCAGCTGCCCTTCTCCTTGATCGTAGCAAAGCCGGCAGCCTGAATCAACAATATCTGTATTGTCGCAAATGAAAAATAATGCGGTAATAAATTGTTCGCAAGGGTCAAAGCAAACACAATGGAAAGAGCCTGCCGTATCCTGCCGGAAATTCTCCGGCGATGCGGCAGGCTCTTTGCGTTGTCGGTGTTTCATTCCGCGGGATCCGGAACGGCAGCCCCCTGCTCTGTCAGCCCCGCCCGGAAGGCTTTCCGGTACTTCAGCGGGGACACGCCCTTTTCCTTTCGAAAGAGACGGCTGAAGTACATGGGATTCTCGTAGCCGACGATCCTGCCGATCTCGCCGACGGTTCCGTCGGTGGTCTCCAGAAGGACCTGGGCATTCCGGATCCGCAGAAGAAGGATGTAGTGCATCGGAGAATCCCCCACCGCAGACCGGAAGCATCTGCTGAACCAGCTGGTGCTCATGTTTCTGGATGCGGAATAGGCTTCGATGCTGATTTCTTCGTTGTAATGCTCCCGAAAATAGTTTTTTGCATGGTCGATCTCATTCTGGACGAAACCGTTGACTTTCGGGATCTGTTCGCGGCTCCGCCGGTTCATGGTGATGAACAGTTCCCTGAGGTGATAGGTCAGGAGCTCTTCATAGGCCCAGGCACACTCGGTCAGCTCATCCCGCATTTTACGGAAGAGATCTTCATATTCGTAGGAGATCCCCGTGCGGATGATGTATCCGTCCAGCGGGATGCCGTAGTGTTTCAGGATATTTTTTACCTGCCGGCCGGAGAAGTGTACGAACCAGTACTGAGAATGGTCGGCTCCCAGAAAATAATAATGCTGTTCCTGCTTCGGCTGATAGAGGACCATGTTTCCCGCGGGAACGGATACGTCTTTTCCGTCCAGGATAAAATGGCCCACCCCGGCCGCAACATAGACCAGCTGCCAGTCCACCCGCCCTCTGGGGCGCCAGGTCGGCAGCTTCGGCCAGGTGTGCAGCTGATAGGTCCCGGCGCTCAGAATGCGGAGCGCCAGTTTTGTTTCTTTAAAAGGAATTCTTGAATTATGCAGATATCCGGAATTTACATACATGCTGCGGTACCGTCCTTCCATGTCCGGAAAACTACTGATTGAGGGGTTATATGGAAATGCAAATGATTATTAATTTTAGCTTTTTCCTTTTTTACTTTTCCATATCCGAAAGGCAACCTGCAGAATACGTCAGAAAACGAATCAGTTTGTGCATATGTTTTCAAAAACCGGAACGATATTCTTCATATAGAAGCATTTTTTCTCGCTATTTACTGCAGGAAAGGAGGGGTTTTTTGATCGTTCCGCGATATTTTGAGGATCTTTCTGTACTTCACGAGAATACACTTCCGGACCGGAGCTATTATGTCCCGGCTTCCGGGGAGAGTGAAGCGCCGGAGGACCCGCCGCTCAGGGAGTTATCCGGACGCCTCAGGATGCTGAGCGGGTGCGGCTGGATGTTCCGGTATTACGGCGGCATTCATGACCTGAAGGAGGAATTCTTCCGGGAAGGTTTCGTGCCGGACCTGGACTGGAGACAGGAGCAGGTCCCGTTCTGCTGGCAGATGAGGGGATACGATGAGAACCAATACACGAATCTCCGCTATCCATTCCCCTTTGATCCGCCCTTTGTTCCGCGGCGGGATCCCTGCGGCGCCTATCTTCATCATTTTGAGTGGCACAGGGATCCGGAGGCGCCCTGCAGCTTTCTGAATTTTGAAGGCGTTGATTCCTGTTTTTATGTGTGGCTGAACGGCGCATATGTGGGCTACAGCCAGGTCACGCACCACACCTCGGAGTTTGACGTCACCGGCCTGCTCCGGGAGGGAGACAATCTCCTGGCAGTCCTGGTCCTGAAATGGTGCGACGGCAGCTATCTGGAGGATCAGGACAAATTCCGGATGTCCGGCATCATCCGCGACGTG
>CACYBV010000127.1 GCA_902772745.1 uncultured Eubacteriales bacterium | reverse complement strand
CGGATCATTCCGATGAGCCTTGCGGGTGCGGACTGGGGCTTCCAGTATTCGCCTTACGGTTATTACAATGAGCACTGCATCCTGCTGAACATGGAACATGTTCCGATGAAAATCGAACGTGCGACTTTCGAAAAACTGTTGGGATTCGTGGAAGTCATGCCGCATTACATGCTCGGCTCCAACGCGGACCTTCCAATCGTCGGCGGATCGATTTTAAGCCATGACCACTACCAGGGCGGACGTTTTGATTTCCCGATGGCTCTGGCGGATGTCGCGGAATACGTGGAGATCCCGGGCTTTTCGGACATTTCCGCCGGCCTTGTGAACTGGCCCCTCAGCTGCATCCGCCTGCAGGGGAAGGATAAAGCGCGTTTGACTGATCTTGCGGACCGGATCCTTCAGGCCTGGCGCGGATATTCGGACGCCGGATTCGGGATCTTGGCCGAAACCGGGGGCACAGCGCACAACACGATCACGCCGATCGCAAGGATGAAGGACGGCGCATTCCAGCTGGACCTGGTGCTCCGGAACAACCGGACGACGGAAGAACGGCCTTTCGGGCTTTTCCATCCGCGGGAAGAGTATCATCACATCAAGAAGGAAAACATCGGCCTGATCGAGGTGATGGGCATGGCGGTACTCCCGGCGCGGCTCAAACAGGAGCTGCAGGAGCTTCGGGAAGCGATCCTCGCCGGTGAAAACCTGCGGGAGAACCCGGTTCTCGGGAAACACGCCGACTGGGCGGAGCAGTGGATCCCGGAGTATCCGGAACTCCAGTCCCTGAGAGAACCCCGCGCCACCGGGGCGACGGACCGAATGCGGGATATGGCAAGCGCAGAACAGCTGCAGGAAATCATCGACCGGGAGGTCGGGAAGGTTTTCGTCAAAGTCCTCGAGGACTGCGGCGTCTATCCGCCGACGGAAGCAGGAAGAGCGGGCGTGAAGCGCTTCCTGTCGACAATAAAGTAAAGCATGCGCCATCCCGGGCGGATACCGATTAAGTACAGCATCTGCCGTTCCGAGCGAACCGGGGAGATCCCCTCCGGTCTGCGGATTCCGCCCGGCCCGGCACAAATCATATATAAACTGGAGAATAGTAAATGAGTAAGAAACCCTATTACATCACTACTGCGATTGCCTACACTTCAGGCAAGCCGCATATCGGAAACACTTATGAAATCATCCTCGCGGACGCGATCGCGCGCTTCAAACGCTTGGAAGGCTACGATGTCCGGTTCCAGACCGGAACGGACGAGCACGGCCAGAAGATCGAGGAGCGTGCAAAAGCGCAGGGAAAAACGCCGAAACAGTATGTCGACGAGATCGCGGGCGAGATCAAAAGGATCTGGGACCTCGTGAACACTTCCTACGACCGCTTTATCCGTACGACGGACGAGGATCATGAACGCGTCCTGCAGAAGATGGTCACAAAGCTTTACAACAAAGGCGACATTTACAAAGGCGAATACGAAGGCATGTACTGCAAGGAGTGCGAAGCCTTCTATACGCCTTCCCAGATCGTGGACGGGAAATGCCCCGAGTGCGGGTTCCCGGTTGCGCCGGCCAAGGAAGAGGCTTACTTCTTCAAAATGAGCAAATACGCCGACCGCCTGATCCAGCATATCAAGGACCATCCGGAGTTCATCCAGCCCGCAAGCCGCAGGAATGAAATGCTCAATAACTTCCTGCTTCCGGGCCTGCAGGATCTGTGCATCTCCAGGACCAGCTTCTCCTGGGGCGTTCCGGTTGAGTTTGATCCGCGTCACGTGATTTATGTGTGGATCGACGCGCTCTCAAACTATATCACGGGTCTTGGCTATGAAGTGGATCAGGAACCCGGCGAGCTCTTCAAAAAATACTGGCCTGCGGATGTGCACCTGATCGGAAAAGACATCCTCCGTTTCCATACGATTTACTGGCCGATCATGCTGATGGCTCTTGATGTGCCGCTTCCGAAGCAGGTCTTCGGCCACCCCTGGCTCCTGCAGGGCGGCGAGAAAATGTCCAAATCCAAGGGCAACGTGATCTACGCGGACGACCTTGCGTCGATTTTCGGCGTGGATGCGGTGCGCTACTTTGTAATGCACGAAACACCCTTCGAAAATGACGGCGTGATCACCTGGGAGCTTGTGATCGAGCGCTTCAACTCGGATCTGGCGAATACGCTCGGAAACCTTGTGAACCGCACGATTTCGATGACCAACAAGTATCTCGGCGGCGAACTCAGAAACACCTATGTCGAGGAGCCGGTGGATGCGGAACTTAAGAATGCGGCCAGAAAAGCCATCAACGACGCGCGTTCGAGCATGGAAACCCTGCACGTCGCGGATGCGATTACGGCAATCTTCAATCTTTTCAAACGCTGCAACAAGTACATCGACGAGACGACGCCGTGGATCCTCGGAAAAGACCCGGAAAAGAAAGACCGTCTGTCGACCGTCCTCTACAACCTTGCGGAAGGCATCATGACCGGCGCTTCTCTGCTCGCACCGTTTATGCCCGAAACCGCGGAAAAGATCAGCGCAAGCTTCCATACCGCGCTTCGCGATTTTGAAGGCCTTACGGGCTTCGGAAATGTTGTTGCGCCCGGGACGAAGGTCGTTGAAAAGCCGGAGATCCTGTTCCAGCGTCTCGACGAAAAAGAGACCATGGAAAAGGTAAAGGTGATTATGGACGCGCAGAAAGCCGCGGCGGAAGCAGCGGCGAGAGCGGCGGCGGAGAAGAACGGAGAGAAATCCGCAGAAGCTCCTGCTGCGGATGCCGCTTCGGAAGAGTCTGAAAAACCGGCGGAAGAAATCGACACCCTTTCCGCCGCAAAGCCGCAGATCACTTTTGACGATTTTGAAAAACTGGAACTCCGTGTCGGAGAAATCCTTTCCTGCGAAGCGGTACCGAAATCCAAAAAGCTCCTCTGCTCGCAGGTAAAAGTCGGAAACCAGGTCAAGCAGATCGTTTCGGGCATCCACGCGTATTACGAGCCGGAAGAACTCGTCGGAAAGAAGGTCATGGTTCTCATGAACCTTGCACCGGCAAAGCTTGCAGGCGTTCTTTCCGAGGGCATGCTCCTCTGCGCGGAGGACGGAAAGGGCGGCTGCTGCCTGATGACCCCGGAAAAGGATGCGCCGTCCGGTGCTGAGATCTCCTGAAATTCTGAAACGCCCGTGATTCGGGCCATACCCTGAATAAAAACCCGCGGGAAACCGGTATTATACCGGAACTCCCGCGGGTTTTTGCAGCCCGCGAATGAGAAAAATCGACATACGCCTGCGCATAATGATTTGACGAATGCGCAGAAGTCCCGGGTTTTGGGAGAACCCGCAGGCGGAGGCTGAAAGCTGTCGTGACGGCGTCAGTGATTACCGCTTTATGGTCTCGATCCGGAAGCGGTAAGCCAGTTCTTTTCTGGAAAGGTACAGCTTATACTGATCAAGCGGAACCGGGCCGCAGGAATTGGAGCCGATGCCGGTTTCAGCGAGGTCAATATCAATCACCGTTGAACCTCCGCGCGGAAGCTCATATTCATGCCATGCCTTTGTCAGTGCCTGATCCGTGTAGTCATGGACCGTGAAGGAGAACGGCGCGGAGAGGGCTGTGAAAAGAAGGCCGGAACCGCGGGAATCCGCGACGAGAAGCGTACGCGTATCGGTGCGGGTACCGTTCGCCTGCATACGGGCGTAGCTCGTGTGCAGGTCTGAAACGGAGGATTCATACCAGCCGACGTCGGCGGAGAAAGCACGGTCAACATAGTTCTCCGTGGGACCGCGGCCGTGCCATTTCACGGTGCTGAAGGCGGCGGGAACTGTGAGCGTCATCCCGAGGCGCGGCCACCAGAAATCCTCTTTCCCGGCGCGCGGGAAGGGAAGTTCGGAGAATTCGGTTTCCACATCGATTG
>CACYBV010000126.1 GCA_902772745.1 uncultured Eubacteriales bacterium | reverse complement strand
CCCTCTATAACGGCCTATCGAGCCTGTTCAACATGGCGTTCTCGCTGCCCTACTGGCTGGTTATCGTGATCATGGCGGCGCTGACCGCGCTCTACGTGATTTTCGGCGGTTATATGGCGACGGCAATCAATGACTTCATCCAGGGCATTATCATGCTCTTCGGTATTGTTGCAGTTATCGCCGCGGTGCTGATGAATAACGGCGGCTTTATGGAAGCCATGAACAAACTGTCTGTGATCGATACGGGCACTGCATTAAACGGCGGCTTCACCTCCTTCTTCGGCCCGGATCCTCTCGCACTTTTATTCGTCGTGATTCTGACCTCTCTCGGGACCTGGGGTCTTCCGCAGATGGTCGGAAAATTCTATGCGATCAAGTCCGAAGAAGCCGTGAAGAAAGGTACGATCATCTCCACCTTCTTTGCGATTATCGTTGCGGGCGGCTGTTATTTCCTGGGCGGCTTCGGCCGGCTTTACCAAAGTCAAGTGGTCGGAGAATCCGGAAAGGTCAATTTCGACGGAATCATCCCGACGATGCTCTCGAATCTCAATCCGATCATCATTGCGGTCGTGATTGTTCTGGTACTTTCGGCATCAATGTCCACGCTGTCCTCCCTTGTCCTGACGTCAAGCTCCACGCTGACGCTGGATGTGATCCTGCCCGCTTCGAAAAAGCAGGTAGGAGAGAAGAAGCAGGTTTTCGTGATGCGGATCTTCGTCGTATTCTTCATCATCGTGTCGGCAGTGATCGCGATCATCAAGGACAGCTTCGGATTTACCTTTATCGCACAGATGATGGGCGTTTCGTGGGGCGCGCTCGCAGGCGCATTCCTCGCACCCTTCCTCTACGGCCTGTACTGGAAACGCACCACCAAGGCGGGCGTTGTCGCAAGCTTCATCACCGGTGTAGGGATCGAGCTCGTGCAGCTTTACATCTCGCTTTCCGGCAACAATTTCCAGACGCCTTTCCTGAAGTACATCTTTACTTCTTCCGTGCGGTCCGGTGCGGTTGCGATGATTGTCGGCTTCATCGTGGTTCCTGTCGTGAGCCTGATGACGAAGGCGCCGGACAGAAAGCGCGTTGACGAAATCTTCGCAAACTATGAGAATAAGGTAACGGTTACGAGGAAAGAAAACCTCGGAGAATAATCCGGGCAGAGAAATCCCGGCCGGGAGAACCCGGACCCTGAAAAAGAGACGGAGCACAGCATCGAGGCAGCGCTCCGTCTCTTTTTTCAGCCCGCAACGAGGAAGAACGGGCGTTCAGCCTTCCCGGCTGATTTTTTCTTCGGTATCCGTGAGCACAAGCTCCCGGAGATTTTTAAGATAAGGCGAGAATTCTACGGCCTCCCAGCCGTAGGTTTTCTGCAGGTCATATTCCAGAGGAAGCCAGGACCGGATATCGGCCTCATTGTGCTGAATCAGTGCTTCCAGTTTGTCAAGGGCCTTGTAGACACGCGATTCGGGCGTTTTTCGGGCGTTCATTTCCGTAAGCAGCATTTCCCACTCTGTGCGGGTTTCGGCCGGAAATGAGGCAATAAAGGCCGCAAAAAGCCTCTCCTCGATATCCGAGTCGCTGTCCGTCTTCTCGAAGACCGGAATATCTCCGGTAAAGGCTTCTCCGAGGTCATGGATCAGGCACATCCGGATGACCCGGTCCATGTCGATTCCGGGGATTTCCCGGCGCATTTCCGGCGCGAGAAGCATTGCGGAAAGCGCAAGCCGCCAGCTGTGCTCTGCGACCGATTCTCTGCGGCCAGATGAGGTGTCGCTGTGGCGGGTCTGGCATTTCAGTTTCTCCGCCGTATGCAGGATCCGCAGAAACTCCCCGGGCGGCATCGGAGATTTCATGTTTTCATTCATGACGGGACCTCCTGAATCATGTTTCAGAAATCATAACATTTCAGCCTGTGTTTGTCAAAGAAAATCGAAGAGATGGGACCGCAGGCTTTAATTTTGAACTTCCGGCCCAAAAAGAAAACACAGGACCAGGCTGCCAATCCAAATCCGGTCATTCCCTGCGTTTTCCTTTTTCGACATAAATCAAGTAACACATGTTGCTTTTTCATCTTGAATGTATTATATTGGCTCCCGAATAAAAATACAACCGTCAATGTTTGCAATGGAATTTCTTATGCAACATATATCGGATTGTGTTGCATAACAGGAGGGTACTTTGGCTGACAAGGAAGACTTACGGGTAAAAAGACCCGCATTGCAATCCGCACTGCTTTCGAGGAGATGCTGATGGAGATGGATTACGAAAAAATCACGGTTAAGGAACTCTGCGCCCTCGCCATGATCAATCGTAAAACTTTCTATTCCCACTATGCTTACCTCGACATTCTGCTTGACGAATACATTTCGGAGATTGCCGACAAATATCTTGTTGAAGTCGGTCCTTCCCGCGGCTTCACGAGCTTCCCAAACGTATCGAACGGTTTTTCCGTTATCTGCCGAATGTTCCGGCGCTTGCCGAAAAGCTGGTGATAAGTTCAAAGGGCCTTGGCTTTTTCAGGCGGATTGGTGCCATGATTCTTGAAAAAGAACCGGATGAAATTGCCGGCATCGAGAATGTTCCCGGTCCCGCTCAGAAAATCATCCTCGACTATCTCTACAATGCCTGCCTTACGATTTACCGCGGATGGGTGGAGGGCGGAAAGAAACTCAGCCCCGGAGAACTGTCTGAACTTGCCGGCACCCTCATCTGCGGTGATGTCGGAAGTCTCATGCAGTATCTCGGCATTTGAGGCTGCAGCCCTGTACCGTACCGGCTGTCTTACGGATCAGGACGAAGACTCACAACCGGCTGTGGAGACGCCCTGCCGGACAGGAACAGCGGAGTCACAAATAATTCACTTGCCATATTGCATATTTCCGTGTATACTGTATAAAGGATAGTATCCCGATCGGGTTTTTGGGAAATTCAGAAGGAAAGGAAGTGATGCCGGATGCGGATGGAGCGAATCAACGGAAGCCAGATCAGAATCGTAATCAACAACCAGGACCTTCTCGAATGGAAACTGTCGATTCGTGAGATGAAGTACGGAAGCCGCGAAACCACCGAACTGTTCCGGCAGATGCTTCAGAAAGCGGCCCAGCAGTTTTCCTTCAATCAGGAAGGGCTTCCGATCATGATCGAAGCCGTTCCGATCAGCCCGGAAGAACTTCTTCTGATCATTTCAGCGGTCGAAGACGCGGAGGAGCTGGACCCGCATTTTGCATCCTTCTCGCCGCCGAGTCCCGCGCTACCGGGCTTCTCCGAAGAGCAGGCGCAGAATTTCCCCTCGGAAAAAAGCGGAAATATACCGCATACCGTGGTGCTCAGCTTCCCCGATATTGACTCGGTTATGGAATTCTCATGGAGCATCGGGGACAGCTTTATCGGACGGACTGCGCTGTACCGCGATCCTTCCGGAAGCGGATTCTGCCTGGTGATGGAAAAGCCGGAGCAGATGGAAAAGGAAGCTTTCCTGCATTTTCTGAACGGACTGCCCGAGTTTGCGGACATCGTTCCGAACTCAGGCCTTCTGTATGGATATCTGACCGAGCACGAAACGCCCGTGATGGAAGAACCGGTGCGGGTGTTTGGCGGATTCTGATGTGACCGATTGGAAAAGATACCGGATGCCGGTT
>CACYBV010000125.1 GCA_902772745.1 uncultured Eubacteriales bacterium | reverse complement strand
GGGGCTGAAAAACTGCCTCTTCGGGCGATTCGTGCGCAGATCGGTTCAGCGATCGACATTATGGTACATATGGAGCGGCTCCGGGACCGAAGCCGACGGGTGATGGGTATCTACGAGATGCGCGGACTCCGGGGCGAGGAACTGCAGCTCGCGCCGCTTTATCTCTTCCGGGAGAGCGGCGAGCGGGACGGAAAGGTGGAAGGAAAACTTGTTCGGACAGAGGAAGTGCTTAAAAGACGCCGGAAACTCGAAAAACACGGCGCCGGATTACCGGGAATACCGGCTGAACGCGGCGGAAGTCCTCAGGATTATTATGATCGGTGCGGCGGGGACGGGGATGCTTTCATGGCTGTTTTATGACTCCCTGATTCCGGGCGCAGCGGTCATTCTGCCGCTTTTGTGGCTTCTTCTGCGGCTTTTCAGGAAGCGCTTTTCGGAGAAACGAGCCCGCAGAATGCGTATGGATTTCCTGCAGGCTGTGAGAGCACTGGGAGACGCGGTCCGGGCCGGGTACTCGTCCGGGAATGCGGTGATCCGCTCGGAGCGGGAACTCACGGGAATACTTCCGGAACGCAGTGAAATCCTCGGGGAATGGCGGCGAATGGGACGCATGATACAAAACGGTGAGACAGCAGAACAGGCATTTTCGGATTTTTCAGGACGTTCCGGAATTTCCGAAATCCGTGATTTTTCCGATATGCTCGCCGTTACCGAACGCGCCGGCGGCGCGCTGTCGGAAGTTATATCGTCCGCAGCCCGGGATCTTTCGGCAAAGGAAGCGGTCGCTTCGGAGATTCGCGCGAAACTGTCCGCAAAGATTATGGAGCAGCGAATAATGGACCTTGTTCCGGCGGCGATTCTTCTGTATATCCGTATCGGATCGCCGGTGCTTCTTCGGCCGATGTACAGCGGACTTTTCGGACGGTCGGTGATGAGCGGATGTCTTCTTCTGTACTTTGCCGCCGTCCTGCTGTCTGAACGGATCCTCGGAAAATCCGGGGGAGCAGTGGAAAGATGATCCTGTCAGCAGCGGTTTTTTTCGGAATCCTGGTTTTGGTGCTTTGGAAGAGAAAGTACAGGCGGGAGATCTATATTCATTATCGGGAGAGAATCCATACGATTCCTGCGTTTTTCTGCTGCGGACTATTTCTTTCCGGAGTGCTCGGAAAAATCCGTCCGGCGTCTCCGGAAGAACTGGAAATACGGGAGATTCTTCTGCTGTCACAGCAGGAGGAGGAAACGAATCAGGCGAAGCGTTTTTCCTGGATGCTTCTTTTCGGACTGATTGCGGCGCTTCTTTCCTTCCTGTTATTTCTCCACCAGGGCGGGCGGACACAGGTCCGGGCAGTAAAACGGCCGGAATTCGGGGAGACAAGGCAGGTTGATCTGGTGGCGGAAGGCGAAAACGGCAGTTTTCCGGTAAGCTTTTCTCTGAGCGGCCGGGAGCCCGCAGAAGATGAGGTTGATGCGGTATTTGACCGTATTTATGCAGACCTGCAGAAAGAAATCCTTCAGGATAATCCCGATTTCTTCTCGGTCCGTACGAACCTGAGATTTCCGAAGGAAACATCGGAGGGGGTTCGGGTTGTCATACAGAGCAGCCGGCCGGAGATTTTGAGCGATAACGGGATTCTTCTGAAAAAGGAGATTCCAAAAGAAGGGGAAAGCGTTTTTCTGACAGTTTTGCTTTCCTATGGAAATTATCGGAAGGAATATTCCCGGGAAGTGCGGATTATTCCTTGGGAAACACCGCGGCAAACGGAAAAGGAGTTGCTTCAGGCGCTGATAGAAGAGAACGATCAGGTGTCAAAGGAGCAGGAAATTTACCGTCTTCCCGAAGAATTTAACGGTGAACCGATACGGTTTTATCCTGTAAAAATATCGCCGTATCTTGTTTTGGCAGCTGCCGCGGCGTTTTCTTTGTGGCTCTTCGTTTTCCCGCTGGAACGAAGGAAAGAGAAGCTGAAGCGAAGGAGGGCGGCTCTTGAGGAGACCTATGCCGGCTTTGTACTGCGGCTGGCAATCCTTCTGCGATCGGGACTCAGCACCCGATCGGCCTGGGAGCGGATTCTTCGGGACTACGAGACAAGTGGAGTGGCCGGGAAGAAAGGCACGGCACTTTCTGAAGAGATGAAGCTCGCGGTACGGAACATGGAACATGGAATGCCCGAGGATCAGGCATATCTGAAATTCGGCGAACGCTGCGGGCTTTCCTCGTACCGCAGGCTCGGAAATTTTCTCGCAGGAAATCTGCGTTACGGTCTTTCCGGCGCGCAGGAGGTGCTGAACATGGAAGTGGAGAAGGCACTGGAGGAAAAAAAGAATACGGCACTTCGCAAGGGAGAGGAAGCCGGAACAAAACTCCTGTTCCCGATGTTCCTTCTTCTGATCGTGGTGCTGGTGATGATTGTAGTACCGGCATTTATGATGCTGTATTAGTCGGAGGCAGAATATGACAGAAGTAATTTGCAGACTGAAGAATAAACTCCTGGAGGAGGACGGAATCGGAACCATTGAGGTGATTTTGATACTCGTGGTTATTATCGCCCTGGTCCTTGTGTTCAAGAACCAGATCCTGACGCTGGTGGAATCGATGTTCGGGCACATCAACAGCTCGGTCAATGACGTCTACTGACCGGGAAAAGGGAAGCGTTGCTGTGTTTCTTGCGCTGATTTTATGTGCATTTTTGACATTCGTATTTGTACTTCTTGAAAGCGCGAGAATCCATGCCGCCGGGACAGTTCTCTGGCGGGCGTCCGAGAGCGCGATGGACAGCGTGCTTTCCCAGTATCAGCGGGAACTCTTCGAACGCTACGGCCTTCTCTTTCTCGATGGAAGCTATGGGTCCGGGATTTCGGATCCGGCGTTTCTCCAGGAAGAGTATGCCATGTGGTTCGAGAAAAACAGGGGCGGTGCCTTTGTTTCACTGTCTCTGTCGGATGTATCGCTTGTGAGGACGGTGACCGCCGCGGATTACAGCGGGGAAATCTTTCGCGACAGCGCGCTTCGATTTCAGCGGATAAAAATGGAAGAAGGTGCGCGAGGGACAGAGGATTTTACGGAACTTTCCCGGAAAACCGAAACGGTTTTGAATGTGCTCCGTATGGGGGACAGGTATCTGTCTGCGCAGGAGGATCCGGGGAATACACTTCCCGAAGGCGGGGAGGATACGGAAGCTTTCCGACTTCTTCAGGCCGTGGGAACCGAGAAGTGCCGGCCTTTTTCGTATCGGATCCTTCCTGCCGGAACGGTGCTTTCAGGGACTGCGCTTCCGCTCGAAGGCCGGCCCTCTCTGGAGCAGCGGGATGCACGGCATCTCACGGGTGCGGAACATTTTTCCGGAACAGGGGATCTGACGGACGCTGAGGAAAAGCAGCTGTTTATCTCGTATCTTCTGGACTTTTTTCCTTCCTTTCCGGAAGGGGCGGATCCGCGGGGACTCGGGTGCGAGGCAGAGTATCTTGCTTTTTACATGAGTTCAGACGAACTGAACCTTCAGGCCTTTTCATCCTTCCTGTACCGGGGGCTTATGGGCCGGAATCTACAGGCGCTGCGCGAGGCGCCGGGCCTTATTGCCGAGATCGACTCGATTGCCGCGGAATATGCCAAAAGTACGGAAGTGTCCGGGATGGCGGAGGATCCGGGCATGCTGAGGGAGAAGCTTTTATGGTGCTATGCATCGGCGGAGACGGATCTGGAGCTTCGTGTGCTGTTTCAGGGGAAAAGAATTCCCGCCCGGAAGAGCGGGGAAAATTGGGTGATGCGGCGCGGGGAGATCCGGAACCTGTCATATGGCCTGTTTCCGGACCCGCTGCCCGCGGATACAGTGTTTTCGGGCGATGCCGGATTTTCTTACAGGGACGCGCTGCGGTCGGCTCTTTTTGAGATCCCGCAGGAGGAACTTTCCTACCGGGCAATGGATCTTGTGCAGGAGAACCTGCGTGAAAAGAACGCTGCGTTCCGGTGCTGCAGCCTTGTTTTTGAAATGGAGATGGAAATCCGTTCGGTTGCAGAACCGCTGTTTATGAATCAGCCGCTGCTGCAGAATACTGCGCATCCTGCTCTTAGGATGTCGCTTCCCGTGCAGAAAATCAGCGGAAGCTACCGCTGAAAAAAGAACCGGAAAAAGGCCGTGAAACAAGCATTTCTCAGGGGTTTTATGAGATGGAGAAGGATCATCCGACAAGCACAGAAATCCTTTTATGCGAGAACCGGAACCGCCCGGAAGATCCGGCCCCGGATCACGTACTGCGGGCTCCGAAAACCGGAGTGCGGCTGCTGAGAAATGCTTTTTTCACGGTCTTTTACGGGAAGAAGGCGAATACCGGGAAGGTCGTTTCGGGCCGGATTAAGAAAGCGGGGTGCGGGGAAGGACCAAATGACCAGGGCAGCCTGAGCATCGAGGCGGCCTGCGCTGTCCCGCTGTTTCTGATGCTGGTCTTTGCGCTGCTGTCCTTTTTTTCAGTGATTCAGACAGAACTTCTCGTCGGGTCGGCGCTGTCCGATACGGCACGCGAGCTCTCAAGAACCTGCGATCCGGAGTTTTCGGAAAAAGCGCCGGCGATGGTGCTGCAGGCGCTCTCGGAAAACGGAGGAGACAGGGGGGATTTTAACGGAAAGTCCGGCCTGGACATTTCGTGCGGACAGTTCGGGACCTTAGGGGAAGAATATCGGATCACGGCTTCCTGCCCCGTCGGAATCCCCTTTTTTTCCACTGTATCGGAGCGCTTTAAGTCGGAAATCAGCGTGTCTTCGCGTTCCTTCTCGGGGAAGACTTTCACAGAAGAGATCGGCGGGCAGCCGGTCTATGTTACAGAATACGGACGCGTCTACCACACTTCCATAAACTGCAGAGTGCTCCGGCCGAGCGTGACGGCTGTGGACGTTTCCGCTCTGTCCGGACTTCGCAATAAAGACGGGAAGATCTATTATCCCTGCGGAATCTGCGGGTCCGGTCCCCGGGGCGGGCAGGTTTTTGTAACTGATTACGGGACGAGCTGGCACAGTGACCGCAGCTGCGCGGGACTCCGCCGCGGGATCCGACGGATCCCGCTGTCGGAAGCCGGGGAACGGTCTTTATGCAGTTTCTGCAGGGAAAAGGACGGAGAATAATGGAATGCGTTCGGTCTGAACGGGGGAGTTTTACGATAGAAGCGGTTTTTGTCTTCGGCCTGATCCTGATGATTCTGGGCGGAGTCATGCTGCTTGCGCTTTCTCTTCATGACCGGGTGCTGCAGCTGTCGTCCGCGATGCTTGGAGGATCGCAGCTCCGGCGGGGAACCGAGGCATCCGGATTGGACGGCCGGGACATCGGGGCTGTCCGGGAGCAGTATTTTTCGGAAACACAGGGAGACTTTCTGAGTTCCTTTCCAATCAGTATGGAAGCGGAGATATCGGAGGACACAGTACGGGTTCTGTGCAGCATGAAAAGCCGGTTCAGGTCTTCCGGGAATTTTTCGTGGCTTCGGGAGAACGCGCCTTCTGAGTGCGCGGTCCGTTTCCGGCGGTTCAGCGATCCCATGGAACTGCTTCTCCGAAGGCAGGCAAAACGGGAAAAGGAGGACGGATCTTGAGCGGAAAATATGTGGATGACGGAAAGGATTTATTTCTCATACGGGAATTCAGGGAGAATGAAACAGAGCACATGGCGCTTCGTATGCTCGGCTCTTACGCGCCAAAAGGACTCCTCCCGGTACGTTTTCGAAGAGAAACAGACAGGATCACGGCGCAGTATCGGGTTTCAGGACTGCTTTCTCTGACGGAGGCGATGAAAGATTCTGATCAGGAGACGATCCTGCGGGCGGTGACTGCGGCGATCTCCGACATCGGACCGGTGCTTCAGGCGTATTTTCTGTCTCTGGGGCAGCTGTCTCTGGAGCCTTCGGAAATCTTTCTGGACACGCGAAAGTCGGTTCACTTCCTGTATCTTCTTTCCGCGGAGCGGAATTTTCAGCAGTCACTGCAGTCTCTGATGGAATTTTTCCTTCGAAAGATGAATCCGAGGGAGGAAGACCGGGTGCTTCTGCTGTACGGACTTTACCAGAAAAGCCGGGAGGAAACGGTCGGATCGGACAGTTTGTTTCGGTATTATCAGGAGTGGGAAAAAAATAGGTCCCCGAAGTACGAGGCTTCTGGGACGGAAGCAGGCACAGTGTTCCAGGAGCGCGGGAACAATGATTATGTGCCGGATATTTACGCTCCGGCATCCGGATGGAATGATTCAGGGGCTTTTTACGGGTGGACTTCCGAAGACGCCGAACCGCCTGTGCCCGATACGGGGCAGAGAGATACGGCACACAGTCCTTTTTATGAGCGCGAAGGGGCAGAAATGCCGGATGATCCCATAGCCCCCGTTTCCGATCATTTTTGGGAGAAACTGAAGGAATTTGTGAAAAAACATCGGTACGATCTCCTGATCGCGCTGATCATCCTTATCGGCGTTATTCTGTTTATACTCATCTGAGTGGGAACGGTTTATCCCTGCTTTGTTTTTTGTGAAAAACCGCTGTATACAAGCCGGACGGAAACCGGCATGGACGATATCGTCCCGACAGGGAGACGGCGGGAGAGTCTTCCGAAAAGAAGCGCTCAGGAAAGCTTTCGGAAGACTGATAAAAGACTTGCCATTTCCGTGATCCCAACTTATAATGATGTCAATGGCAGCAGGGCTGCAAATATAGTAATACGGAGCGGATTATGGACAACTGTATTTTCTGCAGAATCATTGCGGGGGAAATCCCATCGATGCGTATTTTTGAAGATGACGACTGTATCGCGACACTGGACATCGGTCCGGCATCTAAGGGGCACACGCTGGTGATGCCCAAAAACCACTACGCTGACGTGACGGACGGCGTTCCGGAAGCGCTTCTCGGCAAGCTTTTGAAGACCGCCGCTAAAATCGGCGCGCGGCAGATCGAAAAGCTCGGCGCGGCCGGTTTCAATATCGTACAGAATAACGGAGAAGAAGCGGGGCAGACGGTGCGCCATCTGCACATTCATGTGATTCCGCGCTATGAGGGCGGACCGAAGATGGTGGGCTGGGAGCCGACGGACCCCGGGATGGATGCGCTCCAGAAAGTATACGAAGTCCTGAAGGACTGAAAAGGGCAGATCCGCAGGGCATCCGGACTTTCCGAAAGGGTTTTCTCCCGTGAAATACATCGTTGACCGTACAAAAAAAGAGAGCGCCTATCTGCAGCTTTATCATCAGCTCCGGGCAGACATTGTCGCCGGAGAGCTTTCGTATGGGACGAAGCTTCCCTCCAAACGGCTGATGGCGGAAGAGCTGCAGGTCAGTGTCATCACGGTAGAGCACAGCTACGGGCTCCTTTCGGATGACGGATATATCGAGTCGCGCCCGAAAAGCGGATTCTATGTGTGTTTTGGAAATGAAAGCGCAGGAAAAGGGGAGGGGTTCTCTGAAGATCCGCCGGAACAGACGCCGGATGATATGAACAGGCCGGAGCTTTCGGAGCGTCCCGACCCGCCGGATCCGATCATGAGCGCGACGGAGGATTTCCCCTTTACCGTACTTGCGCGCGTCATGCGGAATGTTCTTTCTGACCGCGAAAAACAGCTTCTCGTAAAATCTCCGAACAACGGACTTCTGCTGCTTCGGGAAACGCTTTCGCAGTACCTGCGCCGTTCGCGAGGAATCCAGGTGAACCCGGCGCAGATCGTCGTCGGCTCAGGCGCGGAATATCTGTACGGTCTTGTGGTCGAACTACTCGGCCGGGGGAAAAAATATGCGGTGGAGGATCCCTGTTATGACCGGATCCTGCAGGTTTACCGCACAAATGATGTGAATCCCGAAGGCCTTCGCCTCGGCCCGGACGGAATCCGGACATCCGCGCTTCAAAAATGTACCGCTGAAGTCCTCCACGTGACTCCCTGGAGCAGCTACCCCTCGGGGATTACCGCGAGTGCGACCAAGCGCCACGAATACATTTCCTTCGCGCGGGAGCGGGACAGCATCCTCGTTGAGGACGATTACGATTCGGAATTCGCCTCCCCGACGCGCCAGATCGAGACCCTGTTCTCCCTCGCGCCGGAACGCGTGATCTACATCAATACCTTCACCAAAACCCTTGCCCCGTCGATGCGGATGGGCTATATGGTGCTCCCCGCCGCGCTGGTCCCTGTATTTCAGGAAAAGCTCGGTTTTTACTCCTGCACGGTTCCGGTCTACGACCAGTATGTCCTTGAGGAATTCATTCGGGAAGGGCACCTGGAGCGCTACATCAACGCAAGGCGGAGAAAGCTGAGAAAGTGAGCAGCTTGGATCGGGAATGCAGGACGAGTTCGGCTGAGGAAGAGATATCATACAATTACAGACAATGATACAAGGAGCGTCTTACAATCGGGCGGATTGTAAGACGCTTTCTTTCTGTCTTTATAAAAACGGATGAATCCGATCAGAATTTGTAACTTCATTTTCCTGTTTTACGGTATATTATCTGAAAGGCAATCAGTATTCTGAAGGGAAAGGAGCCGGTCCAGGAGATGGATGACAGCAGAATTATCGAACTGTTCCTGGAGCGGGACGAGCAGGCGATACGGGAGGTCACTGAAAAATACGGGGCGTATATTTACAAAATCGCCGTCAACATTCTCGGAAATCACGAGGACACAGAGGAGTGCGTCTATGAAAGTCTCCTGAAAACCTGGAATACGATTCCGCCGAACCGGACGAAAAAGCTTCCGGTGTATCTGGCGTCCATAAAGGAGATTGCGGAGCGGACCGGCTCGTCTGAATCGCGCGTCAAGGTTCTGCTGCACCGGGAACGGAAGGCGAAGACTGACGGTCGGGAAGATGAACGGGCAGAGGTGTTATTCCTTTCCGAAGGAACCGGATTTTTTACCTGAAATGGTATGACGGCCGATGGACCATCGGCCGTCATGACTGGAATAGTGTAAATGTATTCGGACAGTTTACAGACGAAAGGATGCGCCGGCCGATGCAGTGACCGGGTTTATTTCCCCGTAATCTCGTCGATCAGACCGAGGATTACGTCGACACCGTTTTTCTGCGTGCTTTTTCCCATCGCATCAATGTAGCTTTGGCGGTTTTCGTAAAGCTTCAGCAGACTATCCGTGAGCACTTCCGGTGTGAGTTTCTCTTCCTCCACGACCATCGAGAAGCCCTGTTTTTCAAAGGATTTCGCGTTCAGGATCTGGTCGCCCCGGGAAACAGCGGCGGAGAGCGGCACGAGGAGCGCCGGCTTCTGCAGCGCCAGAAGCTCGCAGATTGCGTTCGCACCGGCACGGGAGAATACAATGTCGCAGGCCGCGAAAAGGTCCGGAAGCTCTTCTGAGATGTATTCGTACTGGACATAGCCTGCGGTATCCGTAAGCGTTTCATCGAGATTGCCCTTGCCGCAGAGGTGGATGACGTCAAAGGTCTTAAGGAGTTCTGAAAGGGCGGAGCGCAGCACTTCGTTCAGCTTTTTTGCACCGGAAGAACCGCCGATCATCAGAAGCACCGGCTTTTTGCCGTCAAAGCCCGTAAATTTCAGACCCTGATCCCGGGAACCTGTGAGCAGCTGCTCACGGATCGGCGAGCCGGAAAGGACGGCTTTGTCTTTGGGGAGCATTTCCACGGTTTCCGGGAAATTGCAGCAGATTTTCCGGGCGGCGGAGTAGCAGAGCTTGTTCGCAAGTCCGGGGGTCATGTCGGATTCGTGGATGATGACCGGGATTTTCAGGGCTTTCGCGGCGCGGACGACCGGGACGGAGACGAAGCCGCCCTTCGAGAAAATGATGTCCGGCTGATATTTCTTGAGAAGCGCTTTCGCTTCCCGGCGGCCTTTCAGCACATGGCCGATATCGGAGATGTTCTTGAGGCTCAGATAACGGCGGAGTTTTCCCGTCGAGATGCCGTCGTAAGGAATGCCTTCCTGTTCGATCAGGCCTTTTTCCATACCGGCGTAGGATCCGATGTAGCGGATCTCAAAGCCCCGGGATCTGAGTCCCGGAAGAAGCGCAATATTCGGCGTAACATGACCGGCGGTTCCCCCGCCGGTTAAAATAATGGTTTTGGACATAATGGTTTTCCTGTCTTATTCTAAACGTTCAGGCAGTCTGTGCCTTGTATTCTTCCAGAGCTTTTGCAAGCTGGTCGGGGCAGGAGGTGCCTTTGCCGGCGCAGTCGATGCCTTTCATGCGGGCAATTGCCTCGTCCACATCGTAGCCTCTGACAAGCGCTGCGACGCCCTGGGTGTTTCCCGGGCAGCCGCCGATGAAGCGGACTTCCTTGATTTTATTGTCTTCGATTTCAAACAGGATTTCCCTGGAGCAGGTTCCGTGTGTCTTGTAGCTGTACATTTTCTGGTCTCCTTCTCACATAAGATTTTTTCTATGATATCAGAGTCTCAAGCCCTTTTCGGCAGGACGCCTGCCGTCGGAAGAAGGACTTAAGACCTGCTCCGATGATCATTTTCTGAATTTGCTGTCAGTTACTAAGGGTAAATCTACAATAAAACCCCCCGGATTGTCAAGTGCCGGAGCGCTTTTTCTCACAGTGCAAAATCTCCCTGATCGAAAATCACATGTTCCTCCCCGTTTTCGTCTGTACCTACAATCCGAAGATCCGGAGTTCCGATCATGAAATCCACATGGATCGAGGAATCGTTGAAGGTATAGCCCTCCGGCGCAGGCCCGCCGAGTCCGCGTCCGAGTGCGAGATGGCAGCTCGCATTTTCGTCGATCAGCGTCGTATAGTACACGAGACCGCTCATGGAGATCGGCGAATGGTAGGCAACAAGCGCGCATTCGCCAAGATAAGCGGCGTTCTCGTCGGTCCGGATCAGCGCTTCAAGCATTTCCTTGCCATCTTCAGCGAGCACTTCGACGGCTTTTCCTTTTTCAAATCGGAAGCCGAAGTTTTCTATGCGCTTTCCGCCGAGAACGAGCGGGCGGGAGGCGTAGACCACGCCTTCGGTCGCGAATTTCTCCGGGGTTGTGCAGATTTCCTCCGAGGGAATGTTCGGTGTGAACGGAAGGAAATCCGGTCTGCCGGACCCGCGGCGTTCGTGCCCGAAGTGCGACGCAGGGGTCAGTCCGATTGTGAGGTCCGTCCCGTTTGCCGCAGTATAATGCAGCTTCACAAGCTTCAGTGCATCGATCTGAAGTCCGCGCTGATTCCTTTGCGCCTGAAGCTCCTGCCAGGTTTTAACGACATCGTTCCGGTCGTCGATATAGCAGAGCTTAAGCAGGATCCACCACAGCTCTTCCAGGTTGTTTTCCTTCCCCGGAAGGATGTAGTCCGCCCATTCCTGCGTGGGGATCATGGCGATGAGCCAGCGGGCACGGAGCGTGCGCGAAGCCTTCCGCATGATATTCCGGACGGCATCTGTATAGGCGAAAACGCTGTTCGCTTCGCTTTCCGGAACTTTTTCCATCGCCGCAGGATTCACGCCCTCAAGCCGGACATAACAGGCGCCGTTCTGCAGGTAATATTCGTAAAAATCCTGCTGCACCTGATCCACTTTCCGCATTTCGTCCGCGCTTACATAATGCGCGCGGACTTTAAGGTTTTCGGTGTCCAGGTAGCTGATCACGACATTTCCCGCACCGAGTTTGTAGCATTCCTCCGCAAAAACCGGCGTGAAGTCCGCGCCTTCGATCGCAGCCTCCACGAGGACCGTCTGGCCGGGCTGGACATTGAGCCCGACGCGGGCCAGGGTGTAAGCATATTTGTGCTTCAGTTCATTCAGTGTCATGGCATTTACTTTCCTTCCTGTCTCATTCTGCATCGGCGCCGATATTGATATCAATGAGGAAGCGGCGCTTTTCACTCCATTCCGCCGAGACCGTAATCTCGTCCATGAAGCGGATTTCATTGTGCACTTTCCTGGTATACGGCTTCCATTCGGGCATCGGAAGGCCCGCAGGGTCTGTGCCGTTCGGATCGCCGGTTTTTGCAAAATTGGTCCAGTAATTGCACATCCTTCTCGCAAGGTCGAAGTGATGGCCGTCGAAGGGCCTGTAGCATCGGATCAGCGTCTCGAATTCAAACCAGAGGTCGCTGGAATGGTAAGCCCCTGCATCGTCTCCCGGAATCGTCGGGCCGAAGCGGTAATACCAGGGGCTGCGGCCGTTTCGGGCCATCGTTTCAACCGCAAGCTGGGCGCCGAGTTCGAAAGAGGAGATCGTCGCGGCTTCTTTCAGGGTCTTTCCGGTCGCTTCTGCTTCCCTGCTGATGATGTCGAAGTATTCCTGCCCCCGCATGCCGAAGTTGTCTCTGGCCCAGGCGAGGACTTCTTCCGCTGATTCTCCTTCCGGACCGTAGGTGAATTCGCCGGTCGTGTTCCCGATCAGGAAAGGCTTGTCATGAAGTTCATTATGGATCACGGACTGGGGCATGTCGCGGAGGAGGAATTTCCGATCTGCGACCGGAATCGCAAAAAGCCCCCACGCAAGCTGCTTCTCCTCAATGAAAGCCGCCGGAAGCGCACGCGCCTCCTCGATGGTTTCGACACCGAGGGCTTCCCGTAGGAAACGGGCGCCTTTCTCCTCGGCCTCCGCAAGCGTCGGCCGAACCCGCGTCAGGAAGGTTTTCGGATACCGGTAGGTGAAAGCACCGTTGGACTCGACGATTGCCTTCTGGAAAGCGTCTTTGGACTGCGGAGAGCAGAGATGCGCATAGACCGCATCGCCGCCGGCGGACTGGCCGAAAATCGTGACGTTTTCGGGATCGCCGCCGAAAGCGCGGATGTTCCTTTGAACCCATCGGAAGGCGCAGAGCTGGTCCAGAAGTCCGAAATTTGTCGGATGCTCCGGATCCTCTTTGGTGAGGTCCGGATGAGAAAGAAATCCGAACGCATTCAGGCGGTAGCCGACCGAAACGAGGATCACGCCGCGGGAAGCGATACGTTCGCCGTCAAATTCCATCGCGTAGCTGTAACCTTCCTGGAAGCCGCCGCCGAAGATCCAGATCATGACCGGAAGCTTTTCCTCTGTCGATTTTGCGGGTGTCCAGATATTGAGGTACAGGCTGTCCTCGCTCATCGGGACCTGCGGGTCGACATGCCATTCGAGGCTGTAGAAAGCCTGCGGGTCGATGCCCGGGGTGCGCTGCATGCTGATCGGGCCGAATTCGAAGCAGTCCCGCACGCCTGCCCAGTTTTTTGCAGGCTGCGGAGCGCGCCACCGGTTTTTCCCGACCGGAGGAGCAGCGTAGGGGATTCCTTTGTAAACGGTGATTCTGGCGTCGGTGCCCGGAAGACCGCGTACGGTGCCGTTTTCGGTGATGGTTTCACGAAGCATGGGATAACCTCTTATTTCTAAACAGTATTCTTCGGTGTTATGAAATGGCGCAACAGCCTGTTTCTGTGATTATGATACCGGATTTTCGGCGATTCGTCAATTTGTAAATAGTACGAAACAGAAATCCTGTTCCGGCGGCTTTTATGGACGGGAATTTTCAAATCAGGGCTGTTATTTTTCACATTTAGGGTTTATAATAGTACAGATGCTTCGCGGTTTGGAGGACAGAACCGTGATATCCGTTTGAAAACTCAGTGATTGTTATCTCAAAATCGAGGATAACTGTTCTGCAGCCCATATTTGCTTTTGTCCAGGCCCGGCAGCCGAAACAAGATCAGATTTCCGTCGCTGAACAGTTACAGACAAGGAAGGAAGAGCCCATGAAAGACAGCATGCTAAGACGAATTCCGACAGGGGTCATTTATGAAAACGGACACCTCATCTCGGCAGCGGATCACGACTGCGAGCCGGCAGATCTGGCCGCGAAAAAGACACTGGCCTATAAAATCCTGACGGCGCACAACAAATCCGGCAATCCGGACAAGCTGCAGATCCGTTTCGACGCAATGGCGTCGCATGACATCACCTATGTGGGGATTATCCAGACGGCGCGGGCTTCGGGACTTACAGAATTCCCGATGCCCTATGTGCTGACAAACTGCCATAATTCTTTGTGCGCGGTCGGCGGAACGATTAACGAGGACGACCATGTTTTCGGACTGACCTGCGCGAAAAAGTACGGCGGCATCTATGTTCCGCCGCATCTTGCGGTCATTCACCAGTACGCAAGAGAAATGCTTGCAGGCTGCGGGAAGATGATCCTCGGCTCGGATTCGCACACGAGATACGGCGCTCTCGGAACCATGGCGATCGGCGAAGGCGGACCGGAGCTTGTGAAGCAGCTTCTCCTGCAGACCTACGACATTGACCGGCCGGAAGTCGTGGCGGTATATCTTACGGGACAGCTTCGGCCGGGCGTCGGACCGCAGGATGTGGCGATCGCCCTTGTCGGCGCGACTTTCCCCGACGGATTCGTCAAGAACAAGGTGCTGGAGTTTGTCGGCCCCGGGATTAAAGACCTCTCTGTCGACATGCGGATCGGTATCGATGTAATGACGACCGAAACCACCTGCTTAAGTTCGATCTGGGAGACGGACGAACGGGTTCGGGAATTCTACGAAATTCACGGCCGCGCCGGGGATTTCAGGGAACTTCATCCGGAAAACGGCGCGTATTACGACAGTGCGGTTGTGATCAATCTCTCGGAAATCGAACCGATGATCGCGCTTCCGTTCCACCCGTCGAATGCCTATACGATCAGCGAACTTTACGAAAATCTCGATGACATCCTTTATGAGACGGAACAGAAGGCGAAGGTCTCATTCGGCGACCGTGTGCAGTTCACGCTTCGCGACAAGGTGAAAAACGGAAAGCTTCTCGTGGAGCAGGCCGTGATTGCAGGATGCGCGGGCGGCGGATTCGAGAACCTGACCGACGCTGCGGACATTCTCCGGGGCGGAAGCATCGGAAACGGTGAGTTTTCATTGAGCATTTACCCGGCATCTCAGCCTGTATACATGGAGCTTCTCAAAAACGGTTCGATCGCGGACCTTGCGGCTTCAGGTGCGACGATCCGGACAGCTTTCTGCGGTCCCTGCTTCGGTGCCGGCGATGTGCCTGCGAACAAAGGACTCTCGATCCGGCATTCGACGAGGAACTTCCCGAACCGCGAGGGCTCGAAGCCGGCTTCCGGACAGATCGCGTCGGTCGCGCTGATGGATGCGCGTTCGATCGCGGCGACCGCCCTGAATCAGGGTGTGCTCACCCCGGCAACACAGATCGACGTTGACTTCACGAAGCCGAAGTATTTCTTCGACGGAAGCATTTACGAAAAGCGGGTCTATAACGGTTTCGGAAAAGCGGAGCCGGATGCAGAGATCAAGCGCGGTCCGAACATCGTCGACTGGCCGAAGATGGAGGCACTCCGGGAAAATCTCCTGCTGCAGGTGGTTTCCGAGATTCACGATCCGGTGACGACAACCGACGAGCTGATCCCCTCCGGCGAGACCTCGTCGTACCGCTCGAACCCCCTGGGACTTGCGGAGTTTACGCTTTCGAGAAAAGATCCGGACTATGTCGGACGGGCAAAAGAAGTGCAGCGGAAAGAAATGCAGGATAAGATGCTCGCGGCGGCGAACGCAGTGCTGGGGGCGGCTTCTTTCGGAGCGGAAGGCGCTTCGGGCCTTTCTCCGATCACAGCGGAAAACACCACGGTCGGATCGACGATTTATGCGACGAAGCCCGGCGACGGATCGGCGCGCGAGCAGGCGGCGAGCTGTCAGCGGGTTCTCGGCGGCGCGGCAAATATTGCGCGGGAATACGCGACGAAGCGCTACCGCTCGAACCTCATTAACTGGGGCATGATTCCCTTTACGGTGGAAGGCGAGCTTCCGTTTAAGAATCTCGACTGCATCTATGTGCCCGGAATTCTCGGAAAACTTACCGGCGGAGAACTTGAGGCGGAAGCCTATGTCATTCCGCAGGACGGTTCCGCTCCGAGAAAGTTTAAGCTGCAGTGGTCTGCACTGACCCCCGAAGAGCGGGAGATCATCGCGAAAGGCTGCCTGATCAATTACAACAACCGGAATATGTGAGGTATTTCGTCCTGTCGGACCGGCGGAGTTTCTGCCTTTTCGTCATCCCGGGAGGAATCCCGTTACCGTATCGACATCCGGTCGGGATGCCTGGAGCCGGAAGGATTATCGCAGGAGAATTCGATCATGAAAACGTATTTACCAACAGACAACAGCATCCGGATCCTCGGCCGCACGAAACTACAAAACCCGCTCCCTCTCTTCTGGACCGGATCGGGACTGGAGTTTATCGCGGACGGATCGGAGCTTTCGGTGGAATTCGAGACGGATTACGATGTGTTTGAGCAGTGGATCCGGATGGAACTCGATGGAAGTACGGTGCTGCGAATGCCGCTTGAGAAGGGAAAGAAAAAAATCACGCTGTTCCGGAATCTCGCGCCCGGCGAAAAGCGTCATGTGAAGATTTTAAAGGAAATGCAGGCGCTGTCACAGGACAAATGCGCATTTCTTCTCGTACATGGACTGGAAACCGACGGTGAGTTATTCCCAGCACCGGTACCGAAATACCGCATCGAAGTGATCGGCGACAGCCTCACCTCCGGAGAAGGCCTCGCCGGCGCGAAAAACGAGATGTCCTGGGGCTCTCTGGTGCATTCGACGGAAGGGCATTATGCGGAAACGCTGGGAGAACTTCTGGATGCGGAGGTCCGTCATATTTCCCAGGGCGGATGGGGCGCGTACATCAGCTGGGACGGGCATACGGAATGCGCAATCCCGCTGTATTATGAGCAGGTCGCGGGTGTGCTTTCAGGAGAGCGGAACCAGGCGCTCGGCGCAAACGATCCTTATGATTTTTGCGCCTGGCCTGCGGATGCGGTCGTCATCAACCTCGGAACGAACGACGGAACCGGGCTCGGAATCCCGGTATCGCCGGAAAAAGCCGCCGTTTTCTCGGAGACTGTGAAAAACTTCCTGCACACACTCCGCCGCTGCAGCCCGAAAGCTTACCTCCTCTGGGCTTATGGCATGTGCCAGACACCGATGGAGGCACATATTCTGAGGGGCCTTAACGCATACAAAAAGGAGACCGGCGATCCGCGCGTCTCCTACCTTTCCCTGACGCCCGCGCCGGATGAATGGCTCGGTTCACGCAGCCATCCGGGAAAGAAAGCGCATGCGCTTGCGGCGGAGGAAATCGCGGCGGTACTTGCAGGCGTTCTGGAGCAGTAAAACGGCAGATGGGGACGAGACCGTCCCCATCTGTCACTTTTTTATGTTCGCAATGCGGTTTTACGCCGCTTCCGGTGATTTTCGGATCAGAATTCCGTTACTGCGTACTGCTGAAGTTCCGGATCCAGATCCTCATAAGCCTTGCTCATACTGATAATAAAATCCACGTTGTGGAGATTGCTGACATAGTTAAGCTGATTGACGTAGTCTTTGATACGTTCTTTGTCGTCGTCTACATGCTCGAGTTTTGCAAGCTTCAGGAAACTGTCGAGATAAACCTGCTGAATGTCGTAGTTGGATGAAACGATTCCGAGAATAAAGCCCATGAATTCGTCGCCGCTCCGTAAGGGATAGCGGGAAGCGTCCACGAGACGGATTTTGTTGTTCAGTTCATACATATGATTGAGGCTCTTGTCGATGTAAACAATCCGGCCGTCCGCCTCTTTGATTGCCGCGTTGGCGGTGTCGAGAAGATATTTGGTTTTGCCTCTGCCCTTGGCTCCGATAACCAACTGAATCATATTTGGTGTCCTCCTTTGCCGCGAAAACAGACGCGGCATCTTTCTTGTCTCTATTATAGGAGATTCGGGCGAAAAAAGCAAGCCAAAAAGCCGTGAATAAAGGATGAACGGGATGTGAACAAACCGGGCAGGCCGAATTCACGGAAATTTTATTTGACGGAACGCAGGGATTTCAGTACAATAGAGATAACGATTCAGCCATGGAGGAATATTTTCAATGGATAAACTGGTCATGACACTGACTGAGGGCTGGCGTTTTCACATGGGCGAATGTGATGACGCCTTCGGCAAAGGCTTTGACGACAGCGGCTGGCGCAAGGTCATGGTTCCGCATGACTGGGCAGTGACCTTCCCGTTTTCGCGGCATAATTCTTCGGGAACGGGATTTCTTCCGGGCGGAACGGCCTGGTACCGGCTGAAATTCCGCCTGCCTTATGAATACATCGGGTCCAGGGTAAGGATTGTATTCGACGGTGTATATAAAAACAGCCAGGTCTGGTGCAACAGCTATTATCTCGGCAAACGGCCGAACGGCTATACCGAGTTCTCCTACGATATCACGCATGCGGTACAGTTCGGACAGCGCGAAAACGTCCTCGCGGTGCGTGTTTCGCATCCTGATATCAGTGATTCCCGTTGGTACACCGGTTCCGGCATTTACCGGAAGGTGCGGGTTCTCCTGGAAAATCCGGTGCATCCGGAGCTTCACGGCGTCATGTTTTCCTCGGACAATGTATCACGGAAGCATGCGGATATTTCAGTTTTGCATGAAATCCGAAACGACAGCGACTGCGTGCAGCCGGTGCGGATCCATACCGAGCTTGTGCACCGTGTGACGAAACGGGCTGCGGCGGTCCTCGAAGGAGAAGTGTCGGTTCCCGCGTACGGATGCGTGAAAAAAACGCTTCAGGGCTTTGTAGAGAGTCCGCTTCTGTGGTCTGTCGAGGATCCGCTGATGTATACGCTCCGCTCCTGGTACCAGGTCGGAGAAGAGTGGTCCTTTGTGGATGAGCAGAAGGTTGGCATCCGGAAGATCGAATTCGACCCGGACCGGGGCTTCTTCCTGAACGGCGAGTCCCTGAAAATCAAAGGCGTCTGCCTGCATCATGACGGCGGCCCCTTAGGCGCCGCGATGAAGGCGGAGGTCTGGCAGCGGCGGCTTGCAGTGCTCAAAGCCTGCGGGACGAATGCAATTAGGATGAGTCATAACCCGCATATGCCGGAGCTTTACGATCTCTGCGACGCGATGGGGTTTCTGGTGATGGATGAAGCCTTTGACGAGTGGGAGGCCCCGAAGAACAAGTGGTGGCAGGGGCACAACGTTTACCCGCCGCGGCATCAGGGATATTACGAGGATTTTCCGGAGTGGCATGAGCGGGACCTTCGGACACTGGTGCGGCGGGACCGGAACCATCCGTCCGTGATCCTCTGGTCTGTCGGCAATGAGATCGACTATCCGAATGATCCCTACGGCCATCCGAAATTCAGGGAGATGGCCGGAAACAATGACGCCGGAAAACCGCAGGCGGAGCGGCAGTACGATCCGGACAAGCCCAATATGGAGCGGATTGTCGGCATCGCGAAGGAGCTTGTATCTATTGTGAAGGAAGAGGATCCGACGCGTCCTGTGACGCTTGCGTCCGCTTTTCCGGAGCTCAGCGCGGATCTTGGTTTCCTGGACGGCCTCGACGTCATCGGATACAATTATAAAGAACAGCTTTACGATCAGGACCACCTGCGCTTCCCTGAAAAACCGATCCTCGGCTCCGAAAACGGAAAGAGCAAGGAGGCCTGGCAGGCGGTGCTTGAGCGCGACTTTATTTCCGGACAGTTTTTGTGGTGCGGAATAGATTTCCTCGGAGAAGCCAAAGGCTGGCCTGTATACTGCAGCGAGGCCGGACTTCT
>CACYBV010000124.1 GCA_902772745.1 uncultured Eubacteriales bacterium | reverse complement strand
ATCAGGCTCAGAAGGAAACTGTCTTTCTGGAATTCCGCAAGATACCGAAGCACCGCCTCGGTATTTCTCACGTGTCCGGGGAGGACGAGATGACGGACGATGACGCCGGAGCGCATCAGTCCGTTTTCATCATAAACGCAGGACGGATGCTGACGGAACATTTCGGGAAGGGCTTCTCTGATCACATCCGGATAATCAGGGGCTGAAGAAAAGTTTTTCGAGAGCTCCGGATCCAGATATTTCACATCCGTCAGATAAATATCAATCACATCCGCGAGCGCCTGAATCGTTTCCGCCTTTTCATATCCCGAGGTGTTCCAGACCGTCGGAATCGAAAGGCCCCGTTCACGCGCCGTCAAAACCGCTTCCCTGATCTGCAGCGCATAATGCGTCGGCGTTACGAGGTTGATGTTGTGCGCGCCTTTTTCCTGCAGCTCCAGGAAGATTTCCGAAAGTCTCCCGACCGATACCGCTTTTCCGGTCCGCATGCGGGAAATCTCCAGATTCTGGCAGTAAACGCAGCGGAGACTGCATCCGCAGAAAAACACCGCTCCCGAACCCTTCGTCCCGCTGATGCAGGGCTCTTCGTAAAAATGCAGCGCAGCACGGGCGAGCATTACCTGCTCTCCCTGCGACAGACAAAAACCGCGTTCCGACTGAGCGCGGTTTTTGCGGCATTCCCGCGGGCAGAGGCTGCAGTCCGAGAGTGTGAAAAGGACCGGATTCATACGTTTTTCCGCCGTTTCAGGAAGGTGATAAGAGCGACGATAAAGCAGGCAAGATACCAGAGGAAGAGAGCTGAATAGAGTGTCAGGATGAATGCAAACTCGACATTCCATTGTGAAGGATTAATCAGAAGAGCATAATCCGTATTCACAAGCGAATTCAGCAGAGGAATCAGTATCAGAATCAATTCGAAGACTGCCGAAAGATGAACGAAAATGCCGGAAAAATCCGCGCCTCTCTTCCCTGCTCCGGCACGTATTGAAACGATTCCCGCCGCAGCCATTTCAATACCGATCATTGCGTAGTATATCAGGATATATACTATGTATACTTTCCTCCTGCTTTGGAAAACAGACGCAAGCACGATCAGGCCGCAAATCATGACGAGCGCTCCGGCGATGTGGAGAATGCCGCTGATGATCTTGAACAGCCGTCCGGATCCCGCCTGCGGCGTACCGACCAGCCGTTTCGGCTGTCCGATCGATAACAAAGCCATGATCAGGCAGAACAAAAGCGGGATGTCGATCATGGACAGAACACGTATGATCCAGTTGCTCCATGAGAGCTGTGAGAAATATTCCCATTGCATAAATGTAAAGAACATATACAGAAACAGCCTGGTGAAAGAGCAGAGTCCCAGAATGACTGAGAGGATAATGCTTCGGATCTTATCCGGTTTCTGCAGAATCAGAAGCGCGATCCCCGGGATCAGAAAACCGGCGGAATCCTCAACGATATTCGCCCAGTTCTGCATGGGAAAATCAAACAGCTTCAGCAGAAATCCGGAAATCTCCGGAATATAATCCTTAACAAGCAGAACCAGGAAAAAAATCCCCGCACAGATTCGGAGGGACTGCATATAGCTCTGTCCGCGGTATTCGGAAGCCGAAGTCTGCGGTTCGTGCTGCTCTGTATACAAGCCTGCACCGCCCTGCAAAATCCGGGTGCCCTGATAAGCCGGGGTTTCCGGTCCGTCCGAAAGTTCGGAGCTCAGAAACAGCCGGCTCGGTTCCCGGGTCGGTGCGTCCGGAATTTCATGTGGAATCCCGCTTCGGTCCTGAAGCTTTCTGCCGCAGGCACGGCAGAATTTTGCGCTGTCACTGATTTCAGCACCGCATGATGGGCAGAACATGGAAAACCTCCTTGAACTTCTCTGTGGCTGTTATTATAAGCCAGGCGGTCGGGCCTTGTCAACAAAAGGCATTGTGCAATTTCAGCTTGTCAACAAGCCCTGTCCTGTGATATACTTTTGTCTGCCGATTATTTTGCGTCACGGAGGTTTCATGCGCATTATGTTTATCCGCCACGGCAAAGTCGACATGCCGTGGGAGAAAAAATACAATTCCCAAGATTACGACCGCGCCTGGCTCGAATACGATACTCATGACATTCTGCCGATCGAAGAGCATCTCGACATCTGGCCCGGTGCAAAGGTCATCGTCACCGGCTTCAAACGTACCCATCAGACTGCCGAACAGTTCCTCGGCGTTCATGACTATACTGTCGTCGAAAAACTTTTCGATGAAGTCCCGCTTCGCTCCTTTATCGATACCAAACATCGTTTCAACAGGGTTCTTATGACTTTTCTCGGCCGGGTCGAATGGTATCTCCCGATGAAGCGCCAGCCGGAACGCCGCCGCGCCTCCCGTGCCCGCGCCGAAAAAGCGGTTGATTACATCGAATCCCTGGGCGACGGCGATTATGTAATCGTGATGCACGGTTTTTTCATGCGCTCACTCGGCTCGATCCTCAGACGCAGGGGTTATCGGATGAAAAACCAGCCGGTTTTTGCCGTCCGGAACCTGCATATCGCGGAAGCGGAAAAGCAGCTGAAAAAGTGACGGCCGCCGAAAAAACACCTCCCTGACGGGAGGTGTTTTTTCGGCGGCTGTTTCCCGTCTTTTACAGGATGGTTTCCGTACGGGCGGCCGCTTCCTCTTCACGCTTCTTCGCGCCTTCCATCTCCTCATCCCAGGTGAGGTAGCTGTACTTCTCGGCGCGGGGATCGTTTTTGAACCAGTCGATGAAGTCTTCCATCATCGCGACGGTCCACGGGCGGTCAATCTCCGCAGTCGTATAGGTCTTGGATTCGAGGCGGTCGAAGCCGAAGACGTCGCGGATATGCGACTTCTCAGCGCGCTCCGCAACCTTCTCCGCGTGCTGCGCCGGGATGAAGATGACGCCGGAAATCGAGCCGTGCACGATATCACCGGGCATACAGATCGCTTCGCCGATACGGCATGGGGTGTTGTAGCCGATCATCGAGCAGTCGCCGATGCCGGTCGGGTCCACGCCGCGGTAGTAAATCTGCAGGCCGTCGATTTTGACGATCTGCGCGAGATCCCGGACGCCGCCCCAGATCACGGCGCCGCCGCGTTTGGTGCGGGTCTTGATCGCGGTTGAGAGGTTTCCGCCGACGTAGGTGCCCTGGAAAATCTTGTCATAGAGGTCGACAACCACAACGTCGTCCTCAACAAGGTTGTCGATGACCCACTGGTTGTAGAAGCCCTTGTGGCCTTCTTCCTTCTGGCCGATGTCAAGCAGAACTTCATCGAGGTCCGGACGTCTCGGGATCATAACAGCGGTCACCGCACGGCCGACAAGGATGTTGTCGCCGTGGGACATACGGAAGTTGCATTCCCAGTTGTGACGGTATCCTTCACGCCATAAGGGTCCCCAGGCTTCTTCGAAAGTGATATCGCGAAGCCGCTGCAGGACACTCTCCGGAACCATCGGGCGGCCGTCCGGAAGGCGCTCGCCTGTCCAGTAAGGAGTCAGTTTCTTGATATATTCAGGATCGTTGAAAAACATTTTGCAAATCTCCTTGTAGTAGTGATGTAATTCCTGTCTTCCCGGAGGAAATCCTTCGGCTTTCTTCTGCCGCTCAGGATGACAGGAATGAGAAATTACGTCAGCAGCAGTCCGTTGTCGATGCGGACGCCGTGGCCGTTGATGGTCTGGGCTTCTTCGCTGCAGAGGAAGTAAACCACATGGCCGACATCCTCCGGCACCACGAGAAGGTTTCTGCGCTCCATCGTCGGGTTGTTGATCTCCATCGGATGATAGGTGACCCATTTCGCGTTGCCGGTTTTGAATTCGATCTTGCATCCGCCGAGGTCAATCGCGTTGACGGTAATGCCGGTTCCGAGAAGCTCAAGCGCAAGCTCTCTCGTAAACTGCCGGATTGCGCCTTTGGTCGTCGCATAGCCCGCGTCAAAGGTCGTCGGACGTTTGCCGTGGACGGACGATATGTTGACGATACGGCCGAGCGGACTCTCCTTGAGATATGGGAGGCATTCCCGGACCATGTGGAAATATCCGCCGATGTTGATGTTCCAGAGCCAGCGGAACAGTTCCTCGTCGTAGCCGTCGATGAAACGGTTCGGCTGCATCGCCGCATTGTTGACGAGAATGTCCAGTCTGCCGTAGTGCTCGATCACGGCATCGACCATACCTTTCCGCTGCGCAGGATCGGTCACGTCCGCCTGATAAATAAACGCTTCTCCGCCATAACTCTGAACTTCCTCAAGAAGCTGGTCAGCCATCGCACGGTTCGTATTGCAGTTGATGCAGCATCTGATGCCTGCTTTTGTAAACACGCGGACGATGCCTGCGCCGACGCCTTTTCCGGAACCGGTAATGAGGGCGACTCTATTTTCCTTTTTCGATCTGGTCTCTGTATTTTCTGAAATCAAAGTACTCCCTCCCTTCTACTTTATAGCGATGCTGGTTGTAGAAACCGGTCATCCCGGCGTCGCACATGATCGGCTGGCCCGAGAGAGGATACGCCGCGTCCGTAAGAAGAAACGCGAGAAGCCCGTTCAGGAAGTCCGGCTTCGGCGTAGTACGCCGCGGATAGCGCATATCCGTTCCGTAGTAAAGCGCAGACACATTTGACCTGCCGTCGTCAGCCGTCGTAATGCCCCGCTCGACGAAGAACACGTTCACGCCGCTCTCGGAGTAGTCCTGCGCGGCCTCTCTTGAAAGCATGTCGACTGCGCCGCAGTTCAGAGAGAATAAAATTCCCTTCCCCATCGGCTTTTCTGCGTGAAGGCTGTTCAGATAAATCATGGTCCCGCCTTTTTTCTCACGGAAAATGCCGCAGAACACCTTGGTTACCATAAAGGCCGCTATCGCGCCCTGATTGCTCTCGCGTTCCCAGTCCTCTTCGGTCACCTCCAGGATACCGCCCTTAAAGATCGGCGGCGCCGGATGAATCACACCGTAAAGATTCTCCTTAATGGGATCCGCAAATGCCGTAAGCTCCTCTTCCTTCCACAGTCGGACCGTATCGGGCGGCGTCACGATTTCGTAACCGAGTCCCGAAAGGTATTCCGCCGCGGCTTTCGCCGGTTCTGTGCGAAGGTCGGTGATTACGACGATTTTTCCAGTATTTTCCATCGTCTTCTATGCCTGTACCGGCGGTCCAAACGACCGCCGGTCTTTCTGTTTATTGTGATAGGATTCCCGAAATCAGCTCCAGAGTCTGTCATTGCTGACCATCCGGTCGAAATAAGTGGTCTCAGGCCACATTTCGGGGAACATCGGATGCAGGTGCTCTTTGATGACCTCGTCGTTCCAGTCGTCGATGCCAAGGCCCGGTTTATCCGGAACCTTGATGAAGCCGTGATCCACGATCTTGCCTTCCGCGGGAGAGCCGATGACAATGTCATCCCACCAGTCCACATCAACCGAATGGTTCTCAAGCACATAGAAGTTCCTGGTCGCTGCCACCGAGTGTACACAGGCGTAAGCGGAAACCGGGGTTTCTGCCATATGAACCGCCATCGCGACGCCGTGCTTCTCCGCGAGGTCGCCGATCTTCTTGTTTTCGAGGATACCGCCGGATGTCAGGATATCGGGATGGATAACGGAAACGGCACGTGCCTCCAGAAGGTCTTCAAAGCCGTCCGCAAGGTAAATGTCCTCGCCGGTGCAGATCGGAACGGTCGTTGCATCCGACAGTCTCTTGTACTGGTCGGTGTACTGCCACGGAATCATATCCTCCGCCCAGGCGATATTGTACTTCTCAATTCTGCGGCAGAGTTTGATGCAGTCCTCGACGCCGATGTGTCCGAAATGATCGATCGCGATCGGAACGTCATAGCCGACAACATCACGCACTTCCGAAACGTACTGCTCGAGCATGTCGAAGCCCTTCTCGGTAACATGGACGCCGGTGAAGGGGTGCTCGATATTCTGCTGGTCGTAGGCGCGGTTCCGCCACCAGCGCTGCTCTTCCGGGGTCTTCGCTTCACGGGCTTTCTTCCAGAGCTCGCGCTGATTCTCAAGATATCCGAGGGGCGCGGTCAGGGTGCCCGGCTCGCCCATCAGGATGCCTAAGCCGAGGTCCATCTTGCAGAAGGTGAAGCCCTTCTCCATGCGTGCTTTCAGTGCATGACCCATGTCAGTGCCGGTATGCTTTCCATCTACATCGGTGTCGCAGTAGCAGCGGATGGAATCACGGTATTTGCCGCCGAGCATCTGGTAAATCGGAACACCGTAGGCTTTTCCGGCAATATCCCAGAGCGCGATTTCCACGCCGCAGACGCCGCCGCCCTGCCGAGCGGGGCCGCCGAACTGCTTGATTCTCCGGAACAGCCGCTCCACATCGCAGGGATTCTCGCCAAGAAGCCGGGATTTCAGCATTTCCGCGTACATCCGGTCGCCGCCGTCACGGACTTCACCGAGACCCACGATGCCCTGGTTCGTGTAGATCTTCATCAGAGTGCAGTGCATCGGCGCACCGACGATGTCCGTAAAGCGAATATCCGTAATGCGCAGTTCGCTCGGTGCCGAGGAACGGTTAAAATTTCCTCTTACGATTTCTTCCATAGATTCAGTCTCCTTTTTTGTGGTTCAGGGGTCTCAGGTCTTCCCCCGTTTCGTTGCTTCAATCATAACATACAATACCGAAAAATCAAGTGTAATATTTTTTATACCGCCCGGAAATCCTCAGAGTCCCGGCGTATGACAACCTCATCTTCTCCCAATGGACAGGCAGGCCGCATAGACCTTTCCGACGCCAGCCCGGAGGCATACGCCCGTGCAGGCATTCAGTGTCGCGCCGGTCGTATAGATATCGTCAAGAAGCAGAACCGTTTTGTATTTCT
>CACYBV010000123.1 GCA_902772745.1 uncultured Eubacteriales bacterium | reverse complement strand
GACCTCCACTTTCTGCTCACCCCGCTGAACACTGAGCGTAACATGAATCTCCGTGTTGTCGTTAAAGTAATTACTGAGTTTGTTGAATTTTTTCTCGATGTAATTCCTTAAGTCATCTGTTACTTCGATATTTCTGCCTGTTATCAGATACTGCATATCGTACGCTCCCTTCTGCGCCGTCCGGGATTTCCATGAGGCGCTTTTCTACATCCTTATTATAGTACAATCCCACGATAAAATCAATAAAGAAAAGCTGGAAATCGTGAATAAATTGTGAATAATGCCGAAAACAAGGCGGAAATTCCTGCTTTTCAGAACTGAAATATAATAAAATACTTGAAAAAAGGAGAAATCAAAGGTATCATTTTCCTATAATCAAAATAGAGGGGAACTGAACATGAAAAGACGGATTTCGGCATTCTGTCTTATATTGACTCTGATTTTTACGGCGCTTGGGTGCGGGAGAAACCAAGCGCTGGATTCCGGATCGGAAAACAGCGGTCAGGAGACGGAAATGTCCCGGGCCGGATCCGTTTCTGCGGAAGCGGAGGAGACTCAGAAAACGTTGGAAACGGGAAAAGAGGAAAATACAGACGCGGGATCCGAAAGCCCGGATACGGACACAGATGCTGCAGAAAGCGCTTCGGAAGAAAACGGGGAAGAAGAGAACAGTGCTGACAGCTTTCCGGAAACATCCGGAGAATACTCCCGTGCCCTTGCAAAGAAAAACCAGGAGTACCGCTCGGAAGACTCGGTACTCTCGGAGATACGGATCGATCCGCAGGAAAAGAAACGCTGGACCGTCATGGTTTATATGACCGGTTCAAATCTTGAGAGCGCCCTTGGGGCGGCTACAAACGATATTGCGGAGATGGAGGACTCGGGGATTGATCTTTCGGATAGCAGCCTGATCCTCTATACCGGAGGATCGACCCGCTGGCAGTCGGACATTCCATGCGACCGCAACTGTATTCTGGATCTTTCGCGGGAAGCAGAGGAGAGAGTCGTGGCTGCGACGGAGAAAAACGCCGACATGGGCGCGAAAGAGACTCTCAGTTCTTTTGTGAACTTCTGCACCGAATACTATCCGGCGGAACATAATGCCCTGATTCTCTGGGATCACGGCGGCGGGCCTTTATGGGGCTACGGCTCAGACGAGCTGTTCCAGGGAGACGGGCTTCTGCTTCCGGAAATGAAACTCGCGATGAAAATGACAGAGTTTTCAGGTGCCCGGAAACTGGATTTTGTCGGCTTTGACGCCTGCCTGATGGGCTGCCTTGAAAACATGATGATCTGGTCCGAATTTGCCGAATACTATGTCGGATCGGAGGAGCTGGAACCCGGCGACGGCTGGGATTACCACTTCCTGAAGCTCCTGAACGAAACCGATGATCCGGCCGTGATCACATCTGGAATCGTGGATGCATTCCGCGACTATTATGAAGGCAAACGTTCTGATAATTACAACCCGGACCTCACGCTTTCGGCCTGTGACCTTTCGGAGGTCCGTGAGCTTGCTTTCGCGGTATCGGATGCGGCTTCAGACATGTCGGAGATGCTCGGACACGGCGAGTATACAGAACTTGCGAAAATCCGCTCTGACGCGAGAAGCTTCGGACAGATCGGCTCCCGGGAGCAGGGAACGGGCTATGATTATGACCTCATCGACATCGGAAGTTTTTTCCGCCGCCTGCAGGAGGACGGTGCGGAAGATACGGAAAGCCCGGTGATCTCAGCGCTTTCCCGGGTGGTCATTAAAAACTATACCAATATGGACCAGGTCTATGGCATCAGTCTGTATTATCCGCAGTGGAACCGTCAGCAGTATTATGACATGCGGTCATCCTATGAAGAACTCTGGGGAGAAACTGCTTATTACGAGTACCTTCGGTCGGTCGGGATTTTCTGGCAGAATACCGAGCGGAAAGACTGGATATTAGACAGGGCCGTTCCGGAAGAAGACGAATACACGATTTCGCTCACCAAAGAGCAGCAGGAAGATCTGATATCCGCGCATTACAGCATTCTTTTGTCCGAACACCCGGGCCAGTACCGGCCAATGCTTCTTGACTGCGAGATTTTTCCTGATGAACAGGGCGTGCTGCATCTTCCAAAGGATCCTTCGCTTCTTGCGCTTCGTTCCGGGGAAGACTGCGAGATCTGGCCTGCAGTCCAGACGGAAAACACGAAGCGGCGCCGGATCTATCAGACCAGGAATACGACGCTCTGCGCAAGCGGCGTGTATTTTTACAGCCGTTACAATATCGACCGCGATTCGGTGACGGCTGTGCTGCAGGAAGATGTGCGGTCCGGAAAACTGTCTCTGCAGACGGTCAACAGCGTCGAGGAGGATTTCGCCGTTGACGGCAGGGAAACGGTCAATGTCGAAAAATACGACGCAGTCTGCTATGAGTATACGGATGTGATTCCGACTTTTCTTCAGGACGGCGGTCTGGCTCCGGTATCGCTGTGGGACAGCGGCGATTATCAGGGAAAAATCAGCCTGAACACTTCGGGTTCTTTCGGATTCGAGCAGATCCGATGCTCCGAATGCCCGGAAAGCCTGTATTATGTTGTCAGCATCACGGACGTCAGCGGCGGCGAATACCTGACGAAGCCTTTTGCGATAGAACCGGAGCGGGCGTATGAGACGGTGTGTACGGAAACGCCTGCGGGTCTTTTCACAGCGGCGGTCTATGAAGATCACGCGGAACTCCTTTCATACGAGGGCACGGATGAAACACTGGCGATCCCGGCAGAATTCGGCGGCGTCCCGCTGACTGCAATCGGCCCGAGGGCCTTCTTCAAGCGGATCAAAATGGATTATGTCGGGGTCGGCGAACACTATCCGCTGAAGTCGGTGACGATTCCGGATACCGTCAGGACAATCGGCCATGCTGCTTTCTACATGTGCGCGGATCTTACGGAAGTGCAGCTTCCAGAAGGCCTTCTCCGTATCGGGACCCAGGCTTTTGCGGTCTGTACAGGTCTTACTGAAATTCATTTCCCGGAGAGCCTTGAATCTGTCGGTCCCTACGCCTTTTCCGACTGCTGGTATCTAGAGCGAGCCGATCTTCCCGGAAATCTTTCGGAGATCGGTAAAGGTGTCTTTGCCTGCTGTTATGGACTGTCGGAGATTGCGCTTCCGGCGGAGAATGAATATTACAGCCTTTTTGAGGGCGGCCTGTATACCGGGGATTATCGGACTATGATCGCTTATCCTGCAGGAAAGACCGGCTCCTATGTAGTGCACCCGGATACGGAGGTGATCGGTGCGGACTGCTTTTCCTGCACATCGCTTTCCGGGATTTCTCTTCCGGAGGGACTCCGGGAAATCGGTAACTATGCTTTCTATGAGGCGGACGGGCTGGAGACACCGGTGCTTCCGGAGAGCCTGACTGCGGT